>NZ_VRVH01000197.1:0-8641 GCF_008040095.1 Methylobacterium sp. WL6
GGCGTGGCCAGGGCCGGGCCGTCCGCGGCGGGCTGGACGCCCGCGGCGTCGGGCTGAGCGGCGGTGCCGCCCGGTGTCACGGGTTGGGTCATCGGGTGCGATCGAGGCTCATCAAGCCTGCACGGCGTTTCGCGGTGTGGCGCATCGAGGGTCCCACCGGAGGATGCGACCGGGAACGCGAATGCCGGGCCACGGCGGCCGCTGGGCCTGCCGCTCACGGAATCTCGGCGCCCTGCTATCACGCCCCCGTGCGGGCGGGAACAGGGAGGTTTCGGGGAACGGGGCGTCCCTCCGCCCGACCGATCTCGGGCTCGCCCCAAACCTGCACCTTCATGTGCCCAAGCCGGGGTGTGCCCGACTGGGGTGCGGGGGAGGGGGAGGCGCGGCGGTGCTACTCCGCGGCGTTGCGGGCGCCCTGGCCGAAGCGGCGCTCGATGTAGTCGATCACCACCGTCTCGAAGTCCTTGGCCAGCGTCGCGCCGCGCAAGGTCATCGCCTTCTTGCCGTCGATGAAGACCGGCGCGGTCGGGGTCTCGCCGGTGCCGGGGAGCGAGATGCCGATGTCGGCATGCTTCGATTCGCCGGGGCCGTTGACGATGCAGCCCATCACCGCGACGTTCAGGCCTTCGACGCCCGGATAGGTCTTCTTCCACTCTGGCATCGAGGTGACGATCCAGTTCTGGATGTCGCGGGCGAGCTCCTGGAACGTGGTCGAGGTGGTGCGGCCGCAGCCGGGGCAGGCCGCGACCATCGGCACGAAGGTGCGGAAGCCCATGGTCTGCAGCAGTTCCTGGCTGGCCTTCACCTCGACGGTGCGGTCGCCGCCGGGCTCCGGCGTCAGCGAGTAGCGGATCGTGTCGCCGATGCCTTCCTGCAGCAGCACGCCGATGGCGGCAGACGCCGCGACCAGGCCCTTCGAGCCCATGCCGGCCTCGGTCAGCCCGAGGTGGATCGCGTAGTCCGAGCGGCGCGCGACCTCGCGGTAGACCGCGATCAGGTCCTGCACCGCCGAGACCTTGGCGGAGAGGATGATGCGGTCCTTCGGCAGGCCGAGCTCCACGGCGCGCTCGGCCGAGGACAGCGCCGACTGCACCATCGCCTCGCGCATCACCGCGCGGGCGTCGATCGGCCGGGGCAGCCGGGCGTTCTCGTCCATCAGGTGGGTGAGCAGCGCCTCGTCGAGCGAGCCCCAGTTCGCGCCGATGCGCACCGTCTTGCCGTAGCGGATCGCCTGCTCGATGATCGTCGAGAACTGGACGTCCTTCTTCTCCTTGAAGCCGACGTTGCCCGGGTTGATCCGGTACTTCGCCAGCGCCTCGGCGCAGGCCTGGTGATCGGAGAGCAGCTTGTGGCCGATGTAGTGGAAGTCGCCGACCAGCGGCACGTGGCAGCCGATGCGGTCCAGGCGCTCGCGCACCTTCGGGACGGCGGCGGCGGCCTCGTCGCGGTCGACGGTGATGCGCACCAGCTCCGAGCCGGCCCGCGCCAGTTGCGCGACCTGCGCCACCGTGGCGTCGATGTCGGCGGTGTCGGTGTTGGTCATCGACTGGACGACGACCGGTGCGCCGCCGCCGACGGTCACCGCGCCTTCGCCCTGGCCGACGCGGACCCCGACGGTGCGGTGGCGCGGGGCCGGACCGGCGATCTCCGGTCCGGTCAGGCCCGTGGCCTGCGCGGCGAGCGGGTTCTGGTCGAGGCTGGCGGCTTGCATGGCTTCCATCGTGGACCTTCGTTCAAGGCCTTGTGTTTCGCGACGTCGCGATCGGCCGGCGGCTGCGCGCAGCACGCCATCAGCTTGCACGGTCGATCGTTTAGCTGCGATTGACGCGGGACCGCGTCAATCCTGCAGCAATGCATGTCTGCACCGCGCGTGTCATGTCGCATCCGCCCCACGATGTCGAGTTCTCGCAGGCCACGGCCCGGCGCGATCGTGCCGACCCCGCCTCGGATAAGCGTTGTCCGCCAACGGGATCGTGCTCGCCCGCCCCGGATCCCGCGAGCGCTCCGGTCGCGTCGCGCTTGCCGGGCCGTCGCCCTCCACCGCGCCGATTCGCGGAACCGCGACGCACCGGTGGCGCTTGCGCCGCCGCCGTGTCCGTAGAAAAATGCTGCGATGCGGCCTTTGATACCGCAGTGCAACAATCCATGTTGAGGCGATGATGACGCCGACTTCGCAGCCCTGCACCGATCGTCCCGAGCCTGGCAACCCGGTCACCGCCGTGCCCGGGCCGGTCTCCGACGGCATCGCCGACCGTCCCTCCGCCCACCCCTCGCATCACGTGCTCGCGGGGCCGCGGGCGGAGAAGAACGTCGCCCTGGCGCTGCAGGGCGGCGGCGCGCACGGCGCCTTCACCTGGGGCGTCCTCGACGCGCTGATCGAGGACGGGCGCCTCGGCTTCGAGGCGGTCACCGGGGCGAGCGCCGGCGCGATGAACGCCGTGGTGATGATCGACGGCTGGCTGAAGGACGGCCCCGAGGGCGCCCGCGCCGGGCTCGAGCGGTTCTGGCGCGAGGTCAGCCTCGACGGCGACTTCTCGCCGGGCCAGCGCAGCCTGTTCCACGGGATGTTCGGCGCGCTGAAGGGCAACCCGGTGATCGAGTTCTGGTCGAAGGTGCTGACGCCGAGCCCCTACGTCTCGAACCCGCTCAACATCAACCCGCTGCGCAAGGCGCTCGCCGCCCAGGTCGATTTCGAGCGCCTGCGCGAGGCGAGCACGGCCGGCGTCTTCGTCTCGGCCACCAACGTCTGGACCGGCAAGCTCGCGGTGTTCGAGCGCGAGCGCCTCACCGTCGACCACCTGATGGCCTCGGCCTGCCTGCCGACCGTGTTCCAGGCCGTCGAGATCGACGGCGTGCCCTATTGGGACGGCGGCTACCTCGGCAACCCGCCGCTCTATCCGCTGCATCGCGGCGCCGTGACCCGCGACATCCTCCTGGTGCAGATCAACCCGGTCGAGCGCCGCGAGACCCCGCGGACCGAGCGGGAGATCCAGGACCGGCTGAACGAGATCACCTTCAACGCCAACCTGATGCGCGAGCTGCGCGCGATCGACTTCGTCGACGGGCTGATCGAGGAGGGCGTGCTCGGCCAGGGCCAGTACCAGCGGGTGCTGGTCCACCGCATCGACGGCACCGACGCGCTCGACGCCTACAATGCCGGCTCCAAGCTCGACGCGCGCTGGCGCGTGTTCCAGCGCCTGCGCGACAAGGGCCGCCACGCGGCGCAGGCCTGGCTCGCCGAGAACTACGAGAAGATCGGCCGCGACTGCTCGCTCGACCTGCAGCAGGCGTACCAGTAAGCCGAGCGCGCCGGGTCGGGTGCGCCGGCGCACCCGACCCTTCGGGCACGCCGGCGCGCGGACGGATTAAATCCGCGCGCCGCTCCGTTAGCGTTCCATGATCGCCGACAAGACCAAGCGCCCCGACATCGTCGACCTCCTGGTGCCGTTGCGGCGCTATGCGCGCTCGCTCACCCGCGACACCCTGCGGGCAGACGACCTCGTGCACGACACGCTCGTGCGGGCGCTGGAGGCGGAAGGCAGCCTCCGGCCCAACACCAACCTGCGCACCTGGATGATGACGGTGCTGCACAACGTCTTCATCGACGACCAGCGCCGCAAGCGCGTCGAGACGCGCCATGCCGACGTGCTGGTGCAGATGCACGAGGAGGTGGCGCTGCCGGCCCAGGAGGGGCAGGTGCGCCTCGCCCAGATCCGCCGCGCCTTCCTGACGCTCCCCGAGGAGCAGCGCGCCGCCCTCCATCTCGTCACCCTCGAAGGCATGGCCTACGCCGACGCCGCGGCGGTGCTCGGCATCCCGATCGGCACGCTGATGTCGCGCCTCGGCCGCGGTCGGGCGGCGTTGCGCGCCTTCGAGGAGGGCGAGGGCGCCGCGCGGGAGAACGCCGCGCGGAAGGGCGCCGACGAGCCTCGACCACGTGCGCCCGAGCGGCCGGGCCTGCGCCTCGTGACCCGGGACGGCCGCACCGAGGGGCCGGGCGATGCGCCCTTTGCCCGCCGCGCCGTCGGCGACTTCTGACGGCGCGGAGCGAGACGACGGCGAACGAGACGACAGGACGAACCCGCGATGACCGACCCGATTGCAGACACCGACCTCATCGCCTTCGTCGACGGGCAGCTCGACGTGATGCGCCGCCTCGACGTGGAGGCGTACCTGGCGGGCAACCCCGACGTGGCGGCCCGCGTGATGGCCGAGATGCACGACCGCGACGCTCTGCGCGAATCCTTCGCGCCGTCGCCCGGCCCCGGGCCGGACCGCCTGCGCATCGCCGCCCGCCGCCTCGACCGGTCGCTGCGCTGGAACCGCGTCGCGTCGCGCTTCAAGCGGGCGGCGGCGATCGCCGTGCTCGTCGGCGCGGGCTGGCTCGCGCACAGCGAGGTCGGCCAGTTCGGGGTGCCCGACACCTTCGCCTCGCCGGTCGACCCGGCGCTCGTGGCCGACGCGCAGCAGGCCCGGCAGGTGGCGCAGCTCCGCGTCCGCATCGGCGCGCAGGGCGTGCCGGCCTACGACCGGGCGCGGCTCTCGGCGGCGACCGGCATCGCGCTGCCCGCGGTCCCCGAGGGCTGGACGGTGCGCGACGTGCAGGTGTTTCCCGCCCGCAGCGGCACCGGGATCGAGGTGGCGTTCGCGGCCGGCGAGCTCGGCGAGGTCTCGCTGTTCGCGACCCGGCGCCGCGCGACTGGGCTCGTGCACGCGGCCGGGCTCGCCACCGAGGTGGCCGATGCCGGCGACGGCGCGACGCTGGCCTGGACCACCGGCGACTCGGCCTACGCCGTCAGCGGCGGCCACGACGCGAAGGACCTGCGCCACGCCGCGCTCGCGCTCGCTTCGGCGCCCTGACGCCGTTCAGTCCAGCATCGACGGCGTCCGGTCGGCGGCGAGCATCGCCTGCGCCTCGGCCGAATCGATGTCCATGCGGGCGATCAGCGCCTCGGCGCTCGAGAAGCGCTCCTCGCCGCGGATGAAGCCGACGAGCTCGACCGCGATCTCCTGCCCGTAGAGGTCGCCCGCGAACCCGAACAGGTTGACCTCGAGCAGCGGCGCGCCGTCGTCGAAGGTCGGGCGGCGGCCGTAGCTCGCCACCCCGTCCCGCATCGTGCCGTCGGGCAGGCGCACGCGCACCGCGTAGATGCCGTGGGCGAGGGCGCAGTCCGAGAGCGCGAGGTTGGCGGTCGGGTAGCCCAGCGTGCGCCCGCGCTTGTCGCCGTGCCGCACGGCGGCGATCACGAACCAGCGGTAGCCGAGCAGCGCGTTGGCGCGGGCCACCTCGCCCTCGGCGAGCGCCCGCCGGATCGCGCTCGACGAGACCGGGTCGGCCTCGGTGCCGAGCGCCACCGGCGCGACGATGCGGCACGACAGGCCGACCTCGGCGCACAGGGCCGCCAGCATCGCCGGCGTGCCCTCGCGCCCGCGCCCGAAATGGAAGTCGTGCCCGACGACGACGCCCGACAGGCCGAGGTCGTCGCGCAGCAGCCGATCGACGAAGTCGCGCGCCCCGGTGCCGGCGAGGCCCGCGTCGAACCGGCGCACGATCACCCCGTCGAGCCCGAGCCGCCGGAAGACGATCTCGCGGGCGGCGACGCCGGTGAGGCGGAACATCGGCTTGTCGGGGGCGAAGTAGGCTCGGGGATGCGGCTCGAAGGTGAGGATCGCCGCCGGGACCCCGGTCTCGTCGGCGGCGGCGCGCACCGCCGCGACCAGCGCGCGATGCCCGCGATGGACCCCGTCGAAATTGCCGATCCCGGCGACGGCGCCGCGAAGCGCTGCCGGCACCGGCTCGTCCTCGCGGCAGATCGTGAAGGGCCCGGGAGCCGCCTCGGGAGCCGTCTCGTCGCCTGACGCCATCGGGAGCTTTTGCGGATCGTCCAGTGCGGCGGCCCTCGCCGGAACCGCGGATTGCAGCGCCGCGGACCCTGTCGAAAACCGCCGGGGCGGTCAAGCGAGGGGGGGGCCTCCGCAGGACCGTCGAGCCCGCCCGACCCGACATCCGCTCAGCCCGCTTGGTCGCCCGGCCGGAACATGCGACCACCGGCAGCATCCGAGGCGGTGGCGCCTTGCCGATGAAGGGGCCGAGACGCCCGGTGCGCGAGATCCGCTTCGACCCAGGTTTCGACCGAGCCCGGCGATGGCGCGGCCGGTGATGCCGCGCTCGCTGCGGGCGCGGCTGCTCGCGCTCTGGCTGCTGCTGCTCGCCTCCGCCGCGGCCACCGCCTACCTGCTGTTCGCGTTCTACAGCCAGTCGGCCGACGTGCAGGTCGGCCAGGCCGAGGTCGCGGTCGCCCGCGCCTGCCGCGAGATCGTCGACCGCACCGCCTTCGTCGCCGGCGCGATGCCGTCCACGCGCGCGGTCGACGCCGCCCTGCGCGCCGACCTCGCCGATGCGGTGAGCGTGGCGCTCGCCCGTTCGCCCGGCGTCGAGGGCGGGATCTGGACCGCGTCCGAAGGCTCGGTCGCCTACGCCTTCCCGACCTACGAGGGCACCGGGCCGAAGACCGACCTGCCGGCGGCCGAGCGCGACAGCATCGCGCAGATCAACGCCGACGCGCTGCGCACCGAGCGGCCCGTGGCGCTCCGCCGCCCGAGCCGGACGCAGGCCTTGCTGCTCCAGGCCTGCCCCCTGCGCGGCCCGATCGTCGGCGCGACGGCCTGGACCATGGCGCGGATCCAGACCGATCACGGCCCGGCCTACCGCCAGCTGCTTGCCGGCTTCGCCTTCCTCGCGGCGACCGTGCTCGGCTCGGCGCTGTTCCTCGGGCGCTTCCTTTACGGCTTCTCCGGCCACATCGCCCGGCTCAAGGCGCAGCTCGCCGCGCCGCGCTCCGAGCGCGGCGACCTGCCCGACCTCGCGCCGACCGGCGAGCCGGAGCTCGACCGCCTCGTCGACGCGCTGAACGCGGCGAGCGCGCGCCTGCGCGAGGCGCAGGGACGGGCGGTGGCGGCCGAGAAGCTCGCCGCGGTCGGGCGGCTCTCGGCGAGCGTCGCCCACGAGATCCGCAACCCGCTCTCGGCGATGCGCCTCAAGGCCGAGAACGCCCTGGCGAGCGGCGATCCGGCCCGCGCCCGCGGCGCGATCGAGACCGTGCTGGAGCAGGTCGCCCGCATCGACGGGCTGCTCTCGGACCTCCTCGGCCTGACGCAGGCGCGGCCGCCCGTGCGTGCGCCCGCCGACGTCGCCGCCCTGCTCGAGGCCAGCGCCCGCCTGCACGAGGATCTGGCCCGCGAGCAGAGCGTGCGGCTCGCGGTCGAGACTGACGGGCTGCCGGCCGGCGCCCGGGTCTCGATCGATGCCGGCCAGATCGCCCGGGCGCTGGACAACCTCGTGCTCAATGCGCTCCAGCACGTGCCCGAGGGCGGCCTCGTCCGGCTCGCCGCCGCGCGCATCGGCGACGCTCGCGGCGCGCGCCTGCTCCTCACCGTCTCCGATACCGGGCCGGGCGTCCCCGACGCGATCCGGGCCGAGCCGTTCGAGCCCTTCGCCACCGGACGTCCCGACGGCACCGGCCTCGGCCTCGCGATCGTGCGCGAGATCGCCCGCGCGCATGACGGCGAGGTGCGGCTCGTCGAATCGACCGTGGGCGCCACCTTCGAGATCGACCTGCCCTGGCTCTGATGGCGATATGGCTCTGATCCTCATCGTCGACGACGACGCGGCCCTGGCCGAGAGCCTCGCCGAGACCATCGCCGATCTCGGCCACCGGCCCCTGGTGGCGGCCTCGGGCCGCGAGGCCCTGTCGCGGCTGGCGGCCGAGCCGGGGGTCGCCGCGATCCTGCTCGATCTGCGCATGCCGGGCGATCTCGACGGCATGGCGGTGCTCGCCCGCATCCGCGCGCAGGACAGCCCACCGCCGGTGACCGTGCTGACGGCCTACGCCAATGCCGGCAACACCATCGAGGCGATGCGGCTGGGCGCGCACGACCACCTGACGAAGCCCGTCGGCCGCGCCGACCTCGCGGCGGTGCTGTCCGCGATGCTCGACCGGCCGGCGATCCCCTCGGCCGCGGCCGGCGAGCCGGGCGCCGGCGACGGCCTCGTCGGGTCGAGCGCCGGGATGCGGCGGGTGCAGAAGACCATCGGGCTCGCCGCCGACAGCGATGCGACGATCCTGATCCAGGGCGAGACCGGCACCGGCAAGGAGCTGGTGGCGCGCGCGCTCCACACCTACGCGAAGCGCCGCTCCGGCGCCTTCGTCCCGGTCAACTGCGCCGCGATCCCCCGCGACCTCCTCGAGAGCGAGCTGTTCGGCCATGTCCGCGGGGCGTTCAGCGGCGCGGTGACGGACCGAACCGGTGCGTTCCGCGAGGCGAACGGGGGAACCCTGTTCCTCGACGAGATCGGCGACATGCCGCGCGAGATGCAGGCCAAGATCCTGCGGGTGATCCAGGACAAGGTCGTGGCGCCGGTCGGCGGGCGCCCGGTCGCCGTCGCGGTGCGGGTGGTCGCCGCGACCCACCGCGACCTGCCGGGGATGGTCGCCGCCGGCACGTTCCGCGAGGACCTGTACTACCGCCTCAACGTCGTCCCGATCGCGCTGCCGCCCCTGCGCGAGCGCCTCGCCGACATCCTGCCGCTGGCCGAGCATTTCCTGGCCGGCGCCGGGCTCGGGGGGAAGCGGCTGACGGC
>NZ_VRVH01000198.1:0-8611 GCF_008040095.1 Methylobacterium sp. WL6
CGCGCGGGTCGACCGTGCGAAGCGCTTCGGCATCGACGGCGATGGGCGTCAGGCCGAACGCGCCGGCGGCGTCCCGGATCGCCGGCTCATCGGCTCGGTCGGCGGCGGTGGCGATCGCGACGAGCGCCCCCTCGCATGCCGCCTGCGCGATCGCCCGCCGGATCAGCGCGACGATCGCGTCGGGGGGCACGCCGTGGCGGAAGCCGATGCCGGCGACGAGGCGGGTCCCGGTCACGGCTTGGTCCAGGCCCATTGCGTCACCGGCATCGCCGCACGCCAGCCGTGCAGCCCGCCGACCGGATCGGCGCGGGCGATCGACAGGCGCCGCAGCGTTCCGCCCCGGGTCGAGAAGGCGGCGAGCAGCACCCCCTCGGCCTCCAGCGTCACCGCGTTGGCGACGATCCGGCCGCCCGACCGCAGGCCGCCGAGCGCCGCCGGCAGAACGCCCGGCGCGGAGACGCCGCCGCCGATGAAGATCGCATCCGGCGCCGGCAACCCGGTCAGCGCATCCGGCGCCACCCCGTGGACGATGGTCAGCCCGGGGGCGCCGAGGGTCTGCGCGTTGCGGGCGATCCGCTCGACGCGAGACGGATGGGCTTCGATCGCGGTCGCCCGCATCGCAGGATGGCGCAGCATCCACTCGATGCCGATCGAGCCGGCGCCGGCGCCGACGTCCCACAGCAGCTGGCCGGCGAGCGGGCGGAGCGCCGCCAGCGTCACCGCGCGGATCTCGGCCTTGGTCAGCTGGCCGTCGTTCTCGAACCACGCATCGTCGAGCCCCGGGGCGAGGCCGACCGGCCGGCAGCCGGGCTCGCCCACCACCTCGATCGCCAGGGTGTTCAGGGCTTCGACGTCGCCGAGGTCGAAATCGCGCGCGCATCGGGTCCGAACGGTCTCGCGCGGGCCGCCCATCGCCTCGCATACGGTGATCGGCGATGCGCCGAAACCGCGCTCGGTCATCAGCCCGGCGACCGCCGCCGGCGTCGTGCCGTCCCAGGACAGCACCAGCAGGCGGGCGTTCGGCTGCAGGTGGCGGACGATCTGCGCGAGCGCCCGCCCGTGCAGCGTCAGGCAGGCGCACTCGGCGAGCGGCCAGCCGAGGCGGGCGCAGGCGAGGCTGAAGGCCGAGGGCTGCGGAAACGCCCGAATCTCGGCGGCCGGCACGATCCGGGCGATCTCGGCGCCGATGCCGTAGTGGAACGGGTCGCCGGTCGCGAGCAGGCAGGTCGGCGTCCCGCGCCGTTCCAGGATTTCAGGGTAGGCGTCGGAGATCGGGCTCGGCCAGATGCGCAGCTCCGCGGCGAGCGGGCCGGCGAGCGCGACATGACGACGGCCGCCATAGACCACGCGGGCGCCGTCGAGCGCCGCGCCGGCGGCGGGGGAGAGCCCGTCGCGGCCGTCCTCGCCGATGCCGACGATCGCGAGCCAGGGATCGGGCCTCGACACCGGTTCGGGCCTATCGGACAAGGCGGCCATGCGGATCCTCATCCTCGGGGGCACGACGGAGGCGAGCGCCCTCGTCCGCGGCCTTCTCCCCCATTCCGGCCTCTTCGTCACGTTGTCGCTGGCCGGGCGCACCGCGGCGCCGGTCGTCGACGCGGTTCCGACCCGCATCGGCGGATTCGGCGGCCCGGAGGGCTTGGCTTGCTACCTGCGCGAGCAGGCGATCGACCGGCTGGTCGATGCCACCCACCCCTTCGCTGCACGCATCGGTAGGAACGCTTATGGAGCCGCGGAAGCTGCCGGCGTCCCGCTCCTGGCGATCCGCCGCCCGGCCTGGACGCGGAAGCCTGGAGACGCCTGGACCGAGGTCGACACCGTGGCCGATTGCGTCGCGGCGCTGGGGGACGTTCCGCGCCGCGTTTTCCTCACGGTCGGCCGCATGGAAGTCGCGGCCTTCGCGGCCGCGCCGCAGCACGACTACGTCGTGCGCACGATCGAGCCGCTCGGGGATGCGCTGCCGGTCCCGCGCCTCACGGCGATCCGCGCGCGCGGACCGTTCGACGCCGCCGCCGAGGTCGCGCTGATGCGCGACGCGTCGGTCGACGTGCTCGTCACGAAGAATGCCGGGGGGGCGGCGACCTACGGAAAGATCGCCGCTGCGCGGACACTCGGCTTGCCGGTGGTGATCGTCCGCCAGCCGTGGAAGCCGATGGTCGACGCGGTCGTCGATGCCGCCGCGGCCGTCGAGCGGCTCGTCGGCGCGGGCCGCGATCATGCGACGCTGCGCGGCGTGTAGACGAACGGCCGCTTGCCCGGCCCGCGCTCGATCAGCCGGGTGGCTGAGGCACCGATGATGACCATCGTCGCCATGTCGGCGGTCGCGTCGCGGGCCTCGGCCAGCGTCATCACGCGAATCGCCTCGTCGGGCCGGGTGACGGCCCGGGCGAAGATCACCGGCGTGTCGGGGTCGCGGATCTCGGCGGCGATCCCGAGGGCCTTGCCGAGCTGCCAGGGCCGCGCCGACGAGATCGGGTTGTAGAGCGAGACCACGAAGTCGGCGCGCAGCACCGCGTCGAGCCGCGCCGTGATCACCTCCCACGGTTTGAGATTGTCCGAGAGCGAGAGCGCGCAGAAATCGCCGCCGAGCGGCGCGCCGAGGCGCGCGGCGGCCGCCAGCATCGCGGTGATGCCCGGCTCGACGGTGATCGCGAGGTGGCGCCAGGCCGGATCGCCATGCTCCACCGCCTCGAAGACCGCCGCCGCCATCGCGAACACGCCGGGATCGCCGCCAGAGACCACGGCCACCCGCCGGCCGGAGGCTGCGAGTGCCAGCGCATGGCGGGCGCGGTCGACCTCGACGCGGTTGTCGCTGGCGTGCCGCGTCAGGCCGGGCCGATCCGGCACGCGCGAGACGTAGGGAATGTAGCCGATCAGGTCCTCGGCCGCATCGAGCGCGGCCTGCGCCGAGGCGGTGAGCAACCCGGCATCGCCCGGCCCGAGGCCGATGACCGCGAGGCTTCCGCTCACGGCCGGCGGCCTTCGCCCGGCACCAGCACCATCGAGAAGTACGGGGCCGCGTCGTCCGGCTTGTCGGCCAGCGGCACGACATGCTCGCCGGCCATGGTCCCGCGCTCGACGTAGACCGCACGCGCCAGAAGGCCGGCCTCGTGCAGGGCGGCGCGGACCTTCGGCAGGTGCCGGCCGAGCTTCATGATCACGGCGGCGTCGGTCGTGGCGAGGCGGGCCGCGAGGTCGGCGGCCGGCAGCGTCGCGGGCAGGATCGTGAGCACATCGTCGCCCCAGGTGATCGGCGTCCCGGCCTTGGTCCAGCAGCCAGACATGCCGGTGACGCCGGGCACGACCTCGACCGGGAAGCGGTCCTTGAGCCGCCGCCACAGATGCATGAACGAGCCGTAGAAGAACGGGTCACCTTCCGACAGGATCGCCACGTCGCGACCCGCGCCGAGGTGGTCGGCGAGCTGCCCGGCCGCGTCGTCGTAGAAGGCGGCGAGCGCCGAGACGTAGTCCGGGTGATCGGGGTGGAGTTCTGTGGTGTAGGGGTAGGCCAGCGGGAACTCGCGGGTCGCGTCCGGCGGGAGCACGGCATCGGCGATGGTGCGGGCGTTGCCGCGCCGGCCCTTCTTGCAGAAGTGGACCAGCACCGGCGCGCGCTCGAGCACCCGCATCGCGCGAACGGTGAGGTAGTCCGGGTCGCCCGGCCCCATGCCGACGCCGAACAGCGTGCCGGTGACGACCGCGATCGGCCTGTCCGGCTGCTCGGCAGGCTCCTCCGCGAAGCGGTTCTCGGCCGAGTCCATCACTCGATCTCGTTGGCGAGCGCGTTGACGGCCGCCGCGGCCATGGCGCTGCCGCCGCGCCGCCCGTGCACGACGACGAACGGCACGCGCCCGTCGCGCGCGAGCGCCTCCTTCGACTCGGCCGCGCCGATGAAGCCGACCGGGATGCCGATCACCGCCGCCGGCGGCGCGACGCCCTCGTCGAGCAATTCGAGCAGGCGGAACAGCGAGGTCGGCGCGTTGCCCACCGCCACGACGCTGCCGGGCAGGTGCTCGCGCCACAGCTCCATCGCGGCGGCCGAGCGCGTGGTGCCCATCTCGGCCGCCATCGCCGGCACGCGCGGGTCGGTCAGCGTGCAGATCACGCGGTTCTCGGCCGGGAGCCGGGCGCGTGTGCAGCCGTCGGCGACCATCCGCACGTCGCACAGGATCGGCGCGCCGGCGCGCAGAGCCGCCTCGCCGGCGAGGGCGAAAGTCTCGGACATCTCCACGTCGGCCGGCAGGTCGGTCATGCCGCAGGCGTGGATCATCCGCACGACCACGCGCTCGGCCGCACCGGACCAGCGCGCGAGGTCGGCCTCGGCACGGATCATCGCGAAGGACCGGGCGTAGATCGCGCCGCCGTCGCGCAGGTATTCGTGGCGGGCGCTCATATCGTGGTCCCGATGGCTGGCTCGGCGAAGGCTTGCCGAGGGGAGGGGGAGGGGCCGAACGCCTGTGCCAGCGTACCGGATTTCGCCCTCCATACGCGCTCCAGCGCCGCGTCGAAAGTCAGTTCCAGAGCCGGCGCATCGCCGGGCGAGCCGTCGAGGACGACGCCGTAGCGTCCGTCGCGGGCGACCAGCGTCAGGTCGGCGCGGGCCGGATGGGCGCAGCCCTTGGCGCAGCCGGAGACGTGCGCGGTCATCCCGCTCGCGGCGAACGGCCGGAACGCCTCGGCGAGCCGTGCGGCATCCGCGCCCGTCGGCGTCGAGCCCGAGGCGCAGGCCGGCGCGCCGGGGCAGGTCGCCACCGCCCGGCGCGGATCGTCCGGTGCGGTGACGAAGCCGGCGGCGGCGAGGTCGGCAAGGGGCTCGCCGCGGCGATGTGACGGCACGCCACGCATCGGCAGCACGAAGCCGCGCGTCGGCGAGACGCGGACCTCGTCGATGCCGAGCCCGTCCGCAACCTCCGCCAGCCGATCCAGCATCGCCGCCGTGCAGCGGCCGAAGGGTGCCTCCACTTCGAGGAACGAACATGCCTCGACGGATAAGGCCGGTTTCCCTTCCCCCCTTGCGGGGGAGGGTGGGCCTCGCGTCAGCGAGGGTCGGGAGAGGGGAGCCCCCTTTCCGGAACCGGCGCTCCCCTCTCCCGACCCACTTCGTGGGCCACACTCCCCCACAGAGGGGGGAGGGGGCGCGTCGGCGAGGATGGCGGGCAAGGCCCGCACGAGGCTCCCTCGTTCCGTATCGGCAAGGTCGCGGATGCGGCGTCGGCCGCTGGTGGCGAACGCCCGGAGCAGCCCCGCGACCGCCTCGGCGGTTCGCGCTTCGTCGCACGTGGCGATCCACGTCACGCCCGCTTCGTCCGCGAGGCCGACCGCCGCGATCCCCGGCCCGGTCGCGCGCACATGGATGTCGGCCGCGATTCCCGAAAGGTCGGTGCCGCCGCCCTCGATCAGCACCAGGGTCTTCGGCGGAAGCCCGGCGATCGCGAGGCCGTGCGCCTCGATCGCGGATGCCATGGCCCTGACATCCACGGCCTCCCCGGTCAGGCCGGCGAGCGGGCTGGTGAGGGTGAGGCGCTGCGGGCCACCGTCGGCGCGCATGTCGCCGAGGCCCGCCCCGCCCAGCGCCGCGACGAGGGCCGGCCGATTCGCCTCGGTGACACCGCGCAGCTGCAGGTTGGCGCGCGCCGTGACGTCGACATGGCCGTTGCCGAAAGCACGGGATGCGGCCGCCACGGCACGGATCTGCGCGGGCGTCAGGATGCCGAGGGGCGGGTGGATGCGGGCGAGCAGGCCGTCCCCGGTCGGCATCGGCCGCGCGAGGCTGGGGCACCAACCGCGGCGGTTCGCGGCATCCGGCAGGACGCGACGCGGCGCGCTCATTCCGCCGCCTGCGGCATCAATTCGTCGGCCGGCATCGCATTGCGCCGGCTGGTCCAGAGACCGAGGGCGCGGGCCTCGTCGAACCGCTCCAGGATCGCCCGCGTCGCCGCGGGATTGGCGGTGCGCAACGCGTCGAAGGTTTCGGCATCGGCGATCCAGGCGCCGTAGAGCCGGTCGAAGTCGGCATCGGTCACCGCGTCGGTGGTCGCGGCCAGCACGAACACCGCATCAAGCCCTTGAGCGAGTTCCTGGGCGCCGCGATAGCCGTGCCGCAGCTGTCCGGCGATCCAGCGCGGGTTCGCGAGCCGGGCGCGGACGAGGCGGGCGGCGTCCTCGCGGGCGGTGCGCACCTTCGGCGTCTCCGGCCTCGCGGCATCGAGGCTGTAGAGGGTCGGCGTGCCGCCCCCCAAGGCGGCCGCGGCGGCGAACCCGCCCATCGCATCGGCGGCGGCATCGCCGTCGAACAGGTCGCGTTCGGCCACGTCGAAGGCGTGGAGATAGGCGTCGGCCTGCGCCACCCGCTGGGCGAAGCCGGCATCCGCACCCTCCGCGTCGCCGTAGGCATGGGTGCTCGCCGCGAGATAGGCGCGCCCGAGATCGCCGCGCTCGGCCCATGCGCCGTCGAGCGCCGTCTCGGCGGCGCCGGCGCCATAGCGGCCGGGGGCGGCGCCGAAGATGCGAGCCTGGCCCTCGCCACGGCGGCGGGCTGCGGCGAGTGGGTTCTCGTCGTCCTCCTCCTCGCGCTGCGCCACGGCCCGTGCGGCGCGGTCGAGGAGGGCGAGGGTGTCCGGGAAGGTGTCGCGGAACGCGCCCGAGACGCGGCAGGTCACGTCGATGCGCGGCCGGTCGAGCAGGGCGAGCGGCAGCACCTCGAAGCCGGTGACGCGCGTGGTCGCGTGGTCCCAGGTCGGGCGTACGCCCATGAGAGCGAGGGCATGTGCCACGTCCTCGCCGCCGGTGCGCAGCGTCGGCGAGGCCCACAGGTCCATGACGATCCGGGCGGGATACTCGCCCTCGTCCTGAAGGTGGCGCAGGACGATGGCGGCAGCGGCCTTCTCGCCGAGCAGCGTCGCCGCGCGGGTCGGCAGCGAACGCGGATCGAGCGTCGTCAGGTTGCGGCCGGTCGGCATCACGTCGGTGCGTCCGCGCGAGGGCGATCCGGATGGGCCCGGCGGCACGAATCGGCCGTCGAGGGCGGCGAGCAGCCCCGTCCGTTCGGCCTGAGCGCTCGCGACGACCGCGTCCGGCGCGCCGTCCGGTGCGCGGCCGAAGACATGGAGCCCGTCGCGGAACGCGGTCTCGCCGAGGTCGCACAGGTGCGCGTCGAGCGCCGCGAGCGCGTCCGTCATCGGCGTGTCGGCGTCGATTCCGGCGCCCGCCAGCAGCCCCGCCGCCTCGGCATCGTCGAGGATGGCGCGCGCGATCAGCGTCGCGCGGCGCGGGTCGAGGACGCTCGCGGCACTGTACTCCTCGACGAGCTCGCGCAGGCGTGCCGCCTCCGGCTCGAGGCCGCCGGTCTCGATCGCCGGCGTCAGGTGCCCCAGGGCGACGCCGCCGAGGCGGCGCTTCAGCGGGGCCGCCTCGCCGGGATCGTCGACGATGAACGGATAGACCACGGGCAGGGCGCCGATCGCCCGCGCGGGCCAGCATGCGGGCGCGAGCGCGACGGCCTTGCCGGGCAGCCATTCGGTGGTGCCGTGGGTGCCGAGATGGACCAGGGCGTCGAAATGCCGGCGCAGGCCGAGATGGAACGCGAGGTAGGCGTGCGTCGGCGGCTCGTCGGGATCGTGGTACCCGGCCTTGCGGTCGTCCGACCGGCCGCGGTCGGGCTGGAGGAAGATCGCGATACGGCCTGACGCGTCGTCTTCCCCTTCCCCCGCTGCGGGGGGAGGGGGCGTGTCGCCCCCGGCATCCACCATCCGAAAGCGGAACGCGCCGTCGCGGCACGTCGGGTCGGCTTCGGGTTCGCCCCAGCGTTCGATCAGCGCCTCGCGCGAATCTTCCGGTAGCGTCGCGAGCCAATCCGCGTAATCGGGCAGCGGGATCGCGAAGTCCGGCGCACCGTCCGTCAACGCCTGCATCAGGGCGGCGGCCTCCGGCAGCGATGGGCCCGCGTAGCCGGCCGCCGCGAGGTACGACACGATCGCGCGCGCGCTTTCCGGCGTGTCGAGGCCGACGGCGAAGCCGGCGCGGCCGCCGCGGGACGGGTAGTCGGAGAGGACCAAGGCGATCCGGCGATGCGCGCGCGGCGTCGCGGCCAGGCGCAGCCAAGCGGCGGCACGGTCGGCGAGCGCCGCGATGCCGGCCGCGTAGGGCACCGCGCGGCGCTCGGCGTAGCCGTCGACCGCGTCCGTTTCCTGCTTGAACGAGATCGGGAAGCCCGAGAGGCGGCCGTCGAATTCCGGCAGGGCCACCTGCATGGCGAGGTCGGCCGCGTTCATGCCCCGTGCCGACGCCTCCCAGGCCTCCTGCGGGCTGCCGACGGTGAAGGCCTGCAGCACCGGGCAATCGGCCGCGTCGAGGACGAACCCGGCATCCTCGCGCGCCGAGAAGGCGGTGGCGGCGACGATCAGGTCGGGTTTCCGCGCGCGGATCGCCGCGCGCACTGCGTCGACCGCCTCCGCATCCTTGAGGCTCGCCACCGCCAGGGTCAGCGTTCCGATGCCCCGCTCACGGAGGGCGGCCGCCAGCGCGTTGGCGGGTGCGCCGTCGCCGCCGAGAGCCGCCGAGCGGTAGACCAGGATCAGCGCGTGCGGCGCAGCCGCGCCGGGCGCGCCGAGGC
>NZ_VRVH01000199.1:0-8566 GCF_008040095.1 Methylobacterium sp. WL6
CCCAAGTGGGTCGCGCAGGGGCGGGGGCAAGGCGGGCAACGGTTGAGCAGGGCAGGGGCAAGGCCGATCGGCGAGGACGTGCGGGCGTCAGCTGATCGGCGCGGCGAAGATCCGGGCGGCGGCGGGCCGCTGCACCAGCGCCGCGTACCAGCGCCGGATCTCGGGCCGCTCGACGCGCTCCGCCGGCAGGGCGAGCCAGCGGTGGGCGGCGCAGCCGAGCGCGATGTCGGCGATCGAGAAGCGCGTGCCGACGACGAAGGTTCGGTCGGCGAGGTGCCGGTCGAGGATCGCGGCGAGGGCCTCGGACCGTTCGAGCGAGGCGGCGATCAGCGTGTGGTCGCGCGCATCCGGCGCGGCGCGGTAGAGCTGCCAGAACGCGTCGCGCATCGCCGGGGTGAAGCTCGTCGCCTGCCAGTCGAGCCATTGCTGCACCTGCGCCCGCTCGCGCCGGTCGTCGGGCAGGCGGAGCACGCCCTCCGCCCCGTCCGCGAGGTAGCGCAGGATCGCGTTCGACTCCCACAGGGCGAAGTCGTCCTCCTGCAGCACCGGCACTAGGCCGTTCGGGTTCATCGCCCGGTAGGCGGGGTCGGCGACCACGCCGTGCGCGCCGCCGGCCTCGACCCGCTCGTAGGCGAGGCCGGATTCGTCGAGCCCCCAGAGGGCCTTCTGCACGTTGACGGAGTTCGCCCGCCCCCAGAGCCTGCGCATCGGCTTATTCCTGCTCGCTCGCCTCGGGCCGATACGGCTCGGGCGGATAGGCATGCACGCCGCCGTTCGGATCGGTGATCCGGGTGCCGTCGCGGTCCGCGGCGACGTAGCCCGGCCCGACCGGAACCTTGCCGTGGCCGCCGGGGATGTCGAGGACGTAGGTCGGCTGGGCCAGCCCCGAAAGCCGGCCGCGGAGCGTGCGCATCAGCGCCTGCCCGGCATCGAGCCCGGTGCGCAGGTGCGCCGTGCCCGGCGCGAGGTCGCCGTGATGCAGGTAGTACGGCTTGATCCGGTTCTCGACGAAGCTCCGCATCAGCGCCTCCATCACCGCCGCATCGTCGTTGACGCCGGCGAGCAACACCGTCTGGCTCACCATCGGGATCCCGGCATCGACCAGCCGCGCGCAGGCGGCCCGCGCCTCGGCGCCGAACTCGCGGGCGTGGTTGGCGTGCAGGGCCACGAACACCGCCCGGCCGAAGCCTTTCAGCGCGGCGATCAGAGCGTCGGTCACCAGGGCGGGGCTCACCACCGGCACGCGGGTGTGGACCCGCAGGACCTTGACGTGGGGCACGCGCTCGAGCCGCCGCGCGATGTCGGCCAGCCTGCGCGGCGAGAGCGCGAACGGGTCGCCGCCGGTCAGCACCACCTCCCAGATCGCCGGGTCGGCGGCGATGTAGGCCAGCGCCGCATCGAGCTCGGCCTCGCTCAGCGTGCCGGCGCCTTCCGGCCCGACCACCTCGCGGCGGAAGCAGAAGCGGCAATAGACCGGGCAAACGTGGAGCGGCTTCAGCAGCACCCGGTCGGGATAGCGGTGGACGAGGCCGGGCATCTTCTCGTGGACGGCGTCGCCGATCGGGTCGGCGCGTTCCTCGGCCGCGGTGACGACTTCCTCCGCCCGCGGCACGAACTGGCGGGCGATCGGGTCATGCGGGTCGGCGGCGTCGATCAGCTCGGCCATGTCGGGGGTGATCGACACGGCGTAGCGCGCGGCCACCGCCCGCAGGGCCGGCAGGTCGGCCGCCGCCACGAGGCCCGCGGCGGCGAGCTCGTCCGGGCTGCGCAGCGGGCGGTTCATCGCGTTCCGCCCGCGACGGGGGTCCAGATCACGTCCTCGATATGCGGCGCGCCGGTCGCGAGCATCACCAGCCGGTCGAAGCCGAGCGCGCAGCCCGACGCCTCCGGCATCACCGCCAAGGCGTCGAGGAAGTCGTCGTCGATCGGATAGGTCTCGCCGTAGACGCGATGCTTCTCCGCCATCTCGCAGGCGAAGCGCCGGCCCTGCTCGGCGGCGTCGGTCAGCTCGCCGAAGGCGTTGGCGAGCTCGACGCCGCAGGCATAGAGCTCGAACCGCTCCGACACCCGCGGGTCGTCCGCGCTCGGGCGGGCGAGCGCCGCCTCGCTCACCGGGTACTCGCACAGGATCGTCGGCCGCCCGTGCCCGAGATGCGGCTCGATCCGCGCCACCAGCACGCGGCTGAACAGGTCGGCCCAGGTGTCGTCGGCGGCCACCCGCAGGCCCGCCTGCGCAACCGCAGCGGCGAGCCCGTCGCGGTCGGTGGCGCCGTCCCGCGACAGGGTGGCGAGGAGGTCGATGCCGGCATGCCGGTCGAAGGCGTCGGCCAGCGTCAGCCGCTCCGGATCGGCGAAGGGATCGCAGGTCCGATCGCGATGGCGCAGCCGCGCCGTCGCCGCCGTCTCGGCGGCGAGCCGCAGCAGGTCGGCGCAATCGGCCATCAGCACGGCGTAGGGCTCGCCGGCGCGATACCATTCCAGCATCGTGAATTCGGGATGATGCAGCAACCCGCGCTCGCGGTTGCGGAAGACGTGGCCGAGGCTGAACAGCCGCGATTCGCCGGCCGCCAGCAGCTTCTTGCAGGCGAATTCCGGCGAGGTGTGGAGGTAGAGCAGCGCGCGCAGCCCGTCGCCGCCGATCGCCTCGGTGGCGAAGGCGGAGAGATGCGCCTCGTTGCCGGGCGAGACCTGGAGGCAGGCGGCCTCGACCTCGACGAAGTCGCGGGCCGCGAAGTGGCCGCGGAGCGCATGGGCGATGCGGTTGCGCAGGATCAGCAGCGGGCGCCGGTCGGCGTGCCGGTGCGGCGCCCACCACGGGGAGGGGGCCGCCGTCACCGGGCTGCCCTGCGATCGGCGGATCGGACGTTTCCGGCTTCGAACACGCGCGCTCCCGGCGGACCGATACTGGCGCGGCTGGCAACCGGGCCGCGGATAGGATAGTGCCGGAGCCCGATATCGCTCTCGAGGGATATGCCTCTCCCGCGGGGCACCGCGCTAGGCGCGCGAACCCCGCCTTGTCAACGCAGGACCTGACCCCGTGAAGGTGATCGCTTCTACCCTCCGCAAGGGCAACGTCGTCGATAAGGACGGCAAGCTCTACGTCATCCTGTTCGCGGAGAACATCCATCCCGGCAAGGGCACCCCCGTGACGCAGCTCGACATGCGCCGCATCACCGACGGGGTGAAGGTGTCGGAGCGCTACCGCACCACCGAGCAGGTCGAGCGCGCCTTCGTCGAGGACAAGGAGCACACCTTCCTCTACAGCGACTCGGAGGGGTTCCACTTCATGAACCCGGAGAGCTACGAGCAGATCCAGGTGCCGGCCGACGTGGTCGGCGACGCCGCCCCCTACCTGCAGGAGGGCATGGCGGTGATGGTCTCGCAGCACAACGGCGTGGCGCTGACGATCGAGCTGCCGCAGCGCGTCGTGCTCGAGGTCGCCGAGACCGAGCCGGCGATGAAGGGGCAGACCGCCTCGTCCTCCTACAAGCCGGCCACCCTGTCGAACGGCGTCCGCACCACCGTGCCGCCTCACATCGCCGCCGGCACCCGCATCGTGGTGATGACCGCCGACGGCGCCTACGTCGAGCGCGCCAAGGACTGAGGCATCCGGAGCGGGGGGCTACGGCGGCGGCGCCGTGCCCTCGGAGGCCTCGTAGCAGCGCTGCGACAGGCCCTGTGCCCGCATGCGCTCGGGCACGGTGAAGCCGCGGCCCTCCACCGACCACAGGCCCTCCCTGCGCAGGGCGTCGGCGGTGCAGCGCGCCGCGATCCGGCACGAGCCCGGCTCGCCCCCGGTGCGGGTGCAGGTCTCGACGTAGTCCGCCCGGAACTTCGCCAGCCCGGCGCGCGGATGCGGCCCGGTCAGCGCGACCAGGCCCGTCAGCGCCCCGAGGAGGAGCGGCTGGTGCACGAGGTAGATCGCCAGGCTGTGGCGACCGGCGAAGGTCGCAGCCCGTGCGCCTCGGCTCCGCGGCTGCCAGAGACCCGCCCGCGAGCGCGCGAACCAGGGCAGGGCGATCCGGCCGAGGGCGACCCCGAGCAGCACGATCCCGAACCACGGGAACAGCGGCACGTAGTCGTTGGTCTGCGGCGTCAGCCGGCCGAGGCCGAGGAAGAACAGCGCGGGCGCATCGAGCAGCGGATGCGCCACGAGGTGCGGCAGCGCCACGACCAGTGCGCCGGCCAGCGCCGTCACCACCGCCGGCACGAACAGGAACGGCAGCGCCAGCACGCTCGACACCGCGATGCAGTGCAGGATGCCGAAGAAGATGAAGCTGTCCGGGAAGGCGTAGAACGTCGCCAGGGTGATCAGCGCCGCCGCCCCGCCGACCCGCAGCAGCCGCAGGGCGGTCGGCCGCAGCCGCACGCCGCGGCCGTTCATCAGCACCAGACCGACCCCGACCAGGACCAAGAACGTTCCGGCGATGACGTGCGCCGCGACCCGCCCCGCGGGCGACAGCGCGACGTTCTCGGGCGTGAGGCGGAGGTACCCGAGGTCCCAGGTCAGGTGATAGGCGGCCATCGCCGCGAGCGCGGCGGCACGCCCCGCATCGATCGCCGGGATCCGGCGGGACGCGACGGTAGGCGCTTCCGGCGCGTTCGTCGGGGCGAATGTGGGATCGGGTGGCATGGCCGGCCCCCTAAGCACCATTCGCTGCGCGCGGCCATGGGCGGCTCCGAAGATTCGTGCGGCGGACGGCGCGTCGACGGTGCTCCCGCCACCTGCTGCGCCGCAGCAACAGTCACGAGAAAGTGACCGAACTCGGTTGTTTGCGCCGGGAGCGTTCCGATGGGGTCGGCCGGCGCAAAAGCGTGAGTCCGGACACGGACTTGGGCCTGCTCGATGCTCGCCGAACCGGCACGGATCGCTGCGGAAGCGTGCCGATCGGGCCGGCCATTGCCATCGGACCCTCCAGGCCTGCCGGGCAAAGAGGCTTTCGCCGCTTCAAGACTTCGTTAATCCTGGCCGGGAAACGCACGTCGCGATTCGGTGTAGGTTGCTTATCGACATGTCTGACGGGTTCGGATCAGGGCCGGCGAGCTCACGGGCAACGGACGGCGCGGGCATCGGCGCCTCATCGCAGGCCGACGTCGAGGAGCCGCTCGACCTCGTCGAGGTGTCGGGCCGGATCAAGTGGTTCGACGTCGCCAAGGGGTTCGGCTTCATCGTCCCCGACGACGGCATGCCCGACGTGCTGCTCCACGTCACCTGCCTGCGCCGCGACGGCCACCAGAACGCCAGCGAGGGCGCCCGCATCGTGGTCGAGGCGACCGAGCGCGCCCGCGGCTGGCAGGCCTTCCGGGTCCTGTCGCTCGACCAATCCTCGGCCACGCACCCGTCCGAGCTGCCGCTGCCGCGCACCCATGTCAGCGTGACGCCGACGAGCGGGCTCGAGACCGCCGTGGTGAAGTGGTTCAACCGCCTGCGCGGCTTCGGCTTCCTGACGCGGGGCGACGGCACGCCGGACATCTTCGTGCACATGGAAACCCTGCGACGCTACGGTATCGCCGAATTGAAGCCCGGCGAGACGGTGCTCGTGCGATACGGCGACGGCTCCAAGGGCGTGATGGCCGCCGAGGTCCGGCTGCCCGACGGAGCCGTTCCGTCCTCGCATTGATGGTGTTGCGCTTGTCTCGCGTCCGAAACCTTCTCGCCGGCGGCCTGGCCCTCGGCCTCCTCGGCATAGCCGCCCTGCCGTCGGCGCTCGCTCCCGCCTCGGCCCAGGAGGCGCGACAGGCCAAGAGCCAGACCGAGCCGCTGAGCATCCGCTCCAAGGACGGCACCCACCGTTTCGACGTCGAGGTGATGCGCGACGATGCCGGCCGCACCCGCGGGTTGATGTTCCGCCGCACGATGGCGCCGAACCACGGCATGCTGTTCGACTTCGAGCGGTCCGAGCCGGTCGCGATGTGGATGAAGAACACCTACCTGCCGCTCGACATGCTGTTCATCCGCGCCGACGGCACCATCGCCCGGGTCGCTGCCGACACCGAGCCGCTGTCGACCGCCATCATCGCATCGCCGGAGCCGGTGCTCTCGGTGCTGGAGCTGAATGCCGGCATCGCCGCCAAGCTCGGGATCAAGGCCGGCGACCGCGTCGAGCACCCGCTGTTCCAGGAACGCTGACCCGGAGCGCCGTGGCGCCGGGAAAATATGAACGCATCGAGAACATCGCGCTTGACGCCCGTTCCGTTGCGGATCACTGTTCCTCGTATGTTCCACGTGGAACAGGCGCGCGATCGTCGCGCCTCTTCCGCGAAGGTGGCGAGGATCCCGATGATCGACGCAACTATCGCCTCTTGCGCAAAGGCCGTCCTGTTCCGCAACGCCGACTGGACCCTGTCGGGCGAGGGCCTGGAACACCGCACGACCGGCTACTTCATCGGTCGCGACGTGCTCGCCGCCCGCCGCGCCGAGGGCCTGTGGGACTGGCCGCTGCAGATGGCCGAGAAGAGCTGGTGCCGGCCGAGCCTGTTCCGCGAGGCGTTCCTGACCGCGCTCGACGCGTTCGGCATTGCGCGCGACGCCGGCCTGAGCCAGGCCTTCGCTCTCGGCTTCGGCTTCCGCGCCGGGCAGGCGCCGCAGGCCGATGGGTTCGTCGCGCTCGCCGACCTGCTGCGGCCGCAGCCCGCGCCGCGGCCCGTCCCGGTGCCGGCGCGCCGGCCGGCACGGGTCTCCGCCGGCGCCTGAGCGTCCCGCCCGGGCGGCTCCGCACGGTTGACCCGGGCCCGGCGGCGTGGTGCGCTGGCCGGAGGGTTCGAGGAGCACGGCATGACGCACGACAACGACGGCGGCGGCGAGGGCCTCGACGGATTGATCGTCCCGCCGCTGTCGCGGCGGGGCTTCGTGATGACGAGCCTGATCAGCGGCTTCACCCTCGCGGTGACGCCGGTGGAGGCGCAGGTCATCCACACCGACGACACCGGGATCGAGGCCGGCGAGGTGCGGATCCCGGCGGCCGACGGGCCGATGCCGGGCTATCGCGCGGTCCCCGAGGGGGCCGGGCCGTTTCCGCTGGTGCTGGTGATCGAGGAGATCTTCGGCGTCCACGAATACATCAAGGACATCTGCCGTCGCCTGGCCAAGGCCGGCTACTGCGCCGTGGCGCCGGAACTCTACGCCCGACAGGGCGACCTGTCGCAGATGACCGACCCCAAGCTGATCATCCGCGACGTGATCTCGAAGACGCCGGACGCGCAGTGGATCGGCGACCTCGACGCCACCGTCGCCTGGGCGACCTCCGCCGCCAAGGGCGATCCGGCGCGCCTCGGGGTGATGGGCTGGTGCCGCGGCGGCCGTGCCGCCTGGCTCTACGACGCCCACCGCCGCGACCTGAAGGCGGCGGTCGCGTGGTACGGCCCGCTCGGCGGCGACCCGACCGACATCCAGCCGCGCAGCGCCGGATCGGTGGCCGGCCAGCTCAACGCACCGCTGCTCGGCCTCTACGGCGGCGCCGACACCGGCATCCCGGTCGCGACCGCCGAGGCCGCCCGCGACGCGGCGAAGGCCGCCGGCAAGCCGGTGGAGCTGGTCGTCTACCCGGACGCCCCGCACGGCTTCCATGCCGATTACCGGCCGAGCTACCGCAAGGAGGCGGCCGAGGACGGCTGGCGCCGCGCCCTCGCATTCCTGAAGGCGAACGGCGTCGGCTAGGTCGCGCCGACGGGCCGCGACCAGCGGTCACGGCGGCTCCGGCACGCTCCTTCAGGGTTGTGTGCCCTATCCGACACGGCGGGGACGACCGGTTTATGCCAGGATGGGGCCGGGCGGCGCGTGCACGCACGGGTCGACCCCCGTTCGCATCGACGATGGCGATGAACGACCGATCCGAGGGGCCGACCATCCGGCCCGCTTAGAGTGTCCCGGCTATGACCGACGTGAACCCGCCCGGACAGAAGCCCGTCATCCTCGTGGTGGAGGATCAGCCGGACGAGCGCTTCCTCGCCGCGACCCTCCTGGAGGAAACCGGCTTCACCGTGATCGAGGCGGAGACGGCGGAGCGGGCGCTTGCCATCCTCAACGATCG
Organism: Methylobacterium sp. WL6; assembly: GCF_008040095.1. NCBI lineage: Bacteria > Pseudomonadati > Pseudomonadota > Alphaproteobacteria > Hyphomicrobiales > Methylobacteriaceae > Methylobacterium > Methylobacterium sp. WL6. The sequence goes on from NZ_VRVH01000199.1 coordinate 8,031, forward strand.
CGGCGACGAGGTCAGCGTGGTCTTCTCGGACGTGCGCACGCCGGGACCGATCGGCGGTTTCGAGCTGGCGCGGATCATCGGCGTCACGTGGCCGCGGGTGCGCGTGCTCCTCACCTCGGGCGATGCCGGCGACCAGCCGAGCGACCTGCGCGTCTCGGCGACCTTCATCCCGAAACCGTGGCGGGCCGAGGACATCCTGGCCTGGGTCGAGCAGGCGGCCGGGCGCCCGGCCGGATCGTCGACGGGGCCGTCGGTGATCGGCCCCGGCGGCAAGCTGGTCCCGCACGCCCTCGAACCCTGAGGCTTCGCCGTGCGAACCCCGCCCCGGTGCAGGGCCTGCCGCGAGGCGGCCGGCGCATCGCCCCGGGGGCCGAATCTGCTATGCCGGCCCGCGAGCGGTCTGCCCCCCTTCTCGAAGCGATCGAGCCGTCCATGTTCCTGAAAGACCATCGCGGCCCGTTGGCCGCGGGCCTGTTCGGCCTCCTCGTCTCGGTGCTGCCCGCCGCGGCCGCGGGGGGCAGCACCGAGACGAGGAG
>NZ_VRVH01000019.1:0-42541 GCF_008040095.1 Methylobacterium sp. WL6
GCCGGGGGCGCACGCGTGGTGCTGGCGGCCCGCAGCGCCGACGTGCTCGAGACCGTGCGGTCGGAAATAGAGGCGTCCGGCGGCCGGGCGATCGCCGTCGCCTGCGATGTCGGGAACCGGGCCGAGGTCCAGGCCGTGGCCGATCGCGCGGTGGCCGCGTTCGGCGGCTTCGACACCTGGGTGAACGTCGCCGGCCTTACCATCTACGGGCCGCTGCGCGAGGTGTCCGACGCGGACAACCTCCGCCTGATCCAGACCAACCTCTGGGGCACGGTGTTCGGGTCGCTCGTCGCGGTCGAGCACCTGCGCCGCCGCGGCGGTGCGCTGATCAACCTCGGCAGCGTCGCCTCCGACCTCGCCTTCCCGTTCCAGGGTATGTACGTGGCGAGCAAGCACGCCGTGAAGGGGTTCACTGACGCCCTGCGCATGGAGCTGCTGGCCGAGGATGCGCCGGTCTCGGTGACGCTGGTCAAGCCGACCTCGATCGACACGCCGCTGCCGCAGCGGGCGCGCAACTACATGGATCGGGAGCCGATGCTGCCGCCGCCGATCTACCCGCCCGGCGAGGTCGCGAACGCCATCCTGCACGCCGCCGTCCATCCGCAGCGCGACATCATCGTCGGCGGGGGCGGCAAGCTGATGGTGGCCGGCAAGGAATTCGCGCCGGGTGCCTACGATCTGCTGGCGCCGGCGATCATCGCGATGCAGAGGCGCGGCGAGGCACCGCGCGACCCGGCCGGCGCATTGCATGCGCCGAAGCATGCGGGCGCGGTCCGCGGCACCCAGCCCGGCTACGTGATGCGCACCAGCGTCTACACCCGGGCGACCCTGCATCCGGTCGCCGCGACGGCGGGGCTGATCGGGCTCGGCCTCGCCGCGCTGGCGCTGACGGGCATCGGCAGCAAGGCGGGCAATCCGTCCCGCGGGCGCAGGCGCTCGCTCTAGGATGGCCGCCCTGCTGCTCGACACGTCCGGCCTGCCCGGCCCTCCCCCCGAGACCCAGCGCATCGTCCCGCGCAAGATGGTCGACCTGCCGGACGGGCGGTCGATCGCCTATGCAGAGACCGGTGCCGGGCCGGACCTTGTCGCCATCCACGGCACGCTGATGACGCTGGAGGACATGTGGCTCGGTCCGGTGCCGGCGCTCGCCCGGCACTTCCGGGTGGTCGCCGTCGACCGGCCGGGGCACGGACTTAGCACCCGCGCCCGTGGAACCGACGCCTCGCCCTGGCGCCAGGCCGAGCTGATCCACACGGCCGTGCGATCGCTCGGGCTGCATCGCCCGGTGATCGTCGGGCATTCCTACGGCGGCGCCGTCGCGCTGGCCTACGGGCTGCTCTACCCCGACGACGTCGCCGGCATCGTGGCGCTCGCCCCGGTCTGCTTTCCCGAGCTTCGCCTCGAGCAGGTCCTGTTCGGCCCGCGCGCCGCCCCCGTGTCCGGCCCGGTGCTGTCGCGGGCTCTCGGCGCGTCCGCCGACCCGACGCTTCTGCCGATGCTGTGGAACGCGATGTTCCTGCCGCAGACGATGCCGAAGGCCTTCGCCGAGGCGTTCCCGTTCGGGTTCGCCGGGCGGTCCGGCCAGATCGTCGCCGAGGCGGAGGATGCGCTTTCGCTCTGGGCGGCGCTGAGCCGGAGCGCGGCGGCCTACGCGACCTGCCGCGTGCCGGTGCGGATCCTGGCGGGCGATGCCGACATCGTGGTCAACCCGATGATCCACGGCGCCCTGGCCGCCCGCTTGATCCCCGGCGCCCGTTACGAGCGGCTGCCGGGCATCGGGCACATGCTGCACCACTTCCGCGCCGATGCGGTGACGGAGGCCGCGCGCGCCGTCCTGCCACGATCCTGACCGCCGGCCACAGTGGCCCGGTCGCTCAATCCGCGTCGAGCATGGCGCGGACCCGGTCGAAGCCCCGGTTCAATCCGGTCAGGTCGTCGGCCAACGCGTCGTGGATCGCGGCCGCGGCGTCGGGGAACTCCTCCAGCACCCTACGCATCAGCGTCGGGGTGATGCGCATGACCTCCGCCGCGTCGCGCGCGGTGGCCTCGCTCGGCCGCTCGCCGCGGACGAACAGGGCGAGCCGCCCGATCAGCGCAGAGCGCCCGGCCAGGATCGTCTCGCCGCCGGGCACGCGCGGCTCGAGGGCGATCGTGCCCGACAGGACGATGAAGCCGCCGTCGGCAGGATCGCCGCGGGCGAACAGCCGCTCGCCGGGATCCAGCGACCGGCGCTCGGCGGCGAAGGTGAGCAGGCGCAGGGCGTCGCGCCCGAAGGCTTCGAACACCGGCGCGGCGGCGAGGATCGCGATGTCGTCTTCGATGCCCAACCCGCGCCGGTCCTTCCCCATCCGATCGGCGATCCTTAGCGGAAGCGTCGGGAACGGGGAACGGGCTTAACGCAGCAGCGCCGCCCCGAACAGGTCGGCGTGACGCTCCACGCCGCCGAGCCCGACATGGCGGGCCTCGTGGTCGAGAAGCCAGCGCTTGCGTTCCAGGCCGCCGCCGTAACCGGTGAGCGTGCCGTTCGCGCCGACGACGCGGTGGCACGGTACCACCACGCAGATCGGGTTCGCACCGTTGGCGGCGCCGACCGGGCGCACCGCGCGCGGATGCCCGATTCGCGCCGCGAGCGCGCCGTAGCTCTCGGTCGTTCCGGGTGGCACGGCGCGCAACGCAGCCCAGACTGCCCGCTGCAGCAGGGTCCCGCCGGTGGCCGTCTCGATCGCGTCGATGGCGGTGAGGTCGCCGTCGAAGTAGTCCGCGAGCGCGCGCAAGGCCCGGCTCGGATGCGGGCTGTCGGCGATCGACCAGCCGCCGCGGCCGTAGCCGCGTTCGAGCAGCGTTTCCATGCGGTCGCGATAATCGTCGAAGTCGGCGACCCGCAGCCGCCCGTCCGCGTCGGTGAGGAGGACGAGCGTTCCGATCGGGCTCGCAAGGGTCTCGCGCCGAAGGGCGACCGGGGCGGCCCTCATGCCGGCATCACGGCAGCAGCTTGTAGCCGCCGCCCTCGGTGACGAGAATCGCGGCGAGCCCCGGATTCGGCTCGATCTTCTGCCGGAGCCGGTAGATGTGGGTCTCGAGCGTATGCGTCGTGACCTGCGCGTTGTAGCCCCAGACCTCGGCGAGCAGCGTGTCGCGGCCGACCACCTCGCGCCCGGCGCGATAGAGGAAGCGCAGGATCGCGGTCTCCTTCTCGGTCAGCTTCAGCTTGGAGCCGCGCTCGCCGACCAGGAGCTTCGCGCCCGGCTTGAAGGTGTAGGGGCCGATCTGGAAGACCGCGTCCTCGGACGCTTCGTGGCTGCGCAGGTGCGCGCGGATGCGGGCGAGCAGGATCGCGAACTTGAACGGCTTGGTGACGTAGTCGTTGGCGCCCGCCTCGAGGCCCTCGACGGTGTCGGCCTCGGAATCCTGCGCCGTCAGCATGATGACCGGCCCCTTGAAGCCGTTCTTCCGCATCAGGCGGACGGCCTCGCGCCCATCCATGTCGGGCAGCCCGACATCCATCACCGCGAGATCGATCCGGTCGGCGGCGACGCGGGCGATGGCCCGGCCCGCATCGACCTCGGCGACCACCGTGAACTCCTCGCAGAGGTCGAGCTGCTCGGTGAGGGTCTCGCGCAGGATCGCGTCGTCGTCGCAGATGAGAAGGCGGTATGCGTTGGACATCGTCCGAGGAACTCTTCGACAGGGCACGACCGGAACGAGTCGTGCCCCGGAACTCCGGCGCGCGGGCGATCTCGCTCCCAAAAAAACCCGAGGGTTCTTCGACCCGGGTAGTCGCCTTAGAATAACGCGCTTTTCGCGGCGGGGAATTGCCTTGTGCACAATTATTCGACCATTTCGGTGACATCCTGCCCGTATGGTCCTCGCAGGACGGGGCCGGCACGGGCGGGCGGAGCCGATCGGGGCCCCGAACGCCGAGCCTGGAATCACTCTCGCGCAGCATCATGATTCAACGACCTCGCCCTCCCCGAACCGGCTCCCGACCCGGCAAGACGACCACCCTGGCGACGCTTCGCGTGCACCCGCGCGTCGGCGACCGGCGCAAGGGCCTGCTGCAGGCCGGCGACGCCATCATCCCCTGCGCCCTGGGAAGCGGCGGCATCGTGCAGGTGAAGCGCGAGGGCGACGGCGGATCGCCGCGCGGTCGCGTCCGCCTGCGCGGCGGCAGCTATCGGCCCGACCATCTTCCTCGCCCTGCCACCGCCCTCCCCTTACGCCGGACGGCGCCGGGCGACGGCTGGTGCGACGACGTCCGCGACCGCCGCTACAACCGGCCGATCGCCCTGCCCGCGCCGGGAGTGAGCGTGGAACGGATGTGGCGTGACGACGGTCTCTACGACGTGGTGATCGACCTCGACCACAACCGCGGCCCGATCCGCCCCGGCCGCGGCTCGGCGATCTTCCTGCACATCGCCCGGCCGGGCTACACGCCGACGGAGGGCTGCGTCGCGCTCAAGCGCGCCGACCTGCTCCGGCTCCTGCGCCGCCTCGGGCCGCGCACCAGGCTCGTGATCGGGTGATCGCGCGAGGATCGAGACCAGGACCGTCGGCCGCCATGAAGCCGTGACACCAGAATTTTTGCCTATCCGTGGCTTCTCAACTGGCATCTGGGCCGATACCCTCCTCGCGCAGATCGCCACCGCCGGAGGATGAGCCGTGCCGGACGAGACCAAGACGCCGGACGCGCCGGACTACGACCGCCTGCTGCGCGCGAATCTCGAACGCATCTTCAACGAACGCGACGGCGCGAAGCGCGAGCGCGCCCTCGATGAGCTCTTCGTCGCCGACCCGGTCATGTACGAGCCGACGACCGTCGTCGTGGGCCGTGCGGCGATCTCCGAGATCGCCGGCAAGCTTCTCGAGCAGTTCGGGCCGGACTTCCGCTTCGCGCCCGATGGCGTCGCGGTCGGGCATCACGGGCTCGGCGTCCTGCGCTGGAAAGGCGGCCCTCGGAACGGGCCGGTCGTCGTCACCGGCGCGGACGTCGCGAACGTCGTCGATGGGCGGATCACCCGCCTCTGGGTCATGCTGGACCCGCCGAAAACCTAGGGGCGCGTCGAGCACCACCGCGTGCGCCACGATGTGAGGTCTTCGCCGGCGTGCGGGGGGCCATCGGCGACGGGCGGTCGACTTCGGACCGCAGGCGGACCGTCGACCGAACCGATCCCCCTCCGGCCGGTACAGACTTTTGAAGCGTCGGCATAACTAGCCCTTCACCGACGCCGGGTCATGATGCGCCATGACCAGCCCCGTCGCCCGAGCCGTCCAGATCCAGGCCGGTGCCCTGTCTCAGTCGATCGGCACCGCCGTCGCGCATCAGCAGATCGACGCCCAGAAGGCGGTCGCCGCACTGGTCGCGGAGACGGCGGTTGCCGTTTCGCCCCCGGTGCAGGCCGGTCAGGGACAGGTCGTCGACCGAACGGTGTAGCCGCCACCTGCGCCATGGTCGTAAGCGGCGCCCGCGATCGGGCTCGATGCTTGATCGCGATGTGTCGGACGCCGGCACGCGGTTTCAGCCGGCGGCCGGCACCGCACCCGGCACCGCCTCCCGCCGCGGCGGGCTCAGCGTGAGGATCAGCGCCGAGGCGACGAGGCACAGCGCGCCTGCGGCGAAGAAGGCCGGCAGGTAGCTCTGCAGCTCGGTCCGCGAGAGGCCGGCGCCGAAGGCCGCCGTCGCCGCGCCGAGCTGGTGCCCGGCGAAGACCCAGCCGAAGACCACGTTGGCGCGCTCGCGCCCGAACCGCTGCGCCGCCAGCTTCACCGTCGGCGGCACGGTGGCGATCCAGTCGAGGCCGTAGAACACCGCGAACAGCGACAGCCCGGCGAAGGAGAAATCGGAGAACGGCAGGCACAGGAGCGAGAGCCCGCGCAGGCCGTAGTACCAGAACAGGAGCCAGCGGTTGTCGTAGCGGTCCGACAGCCAGCCCGAGGCGACCGTGCCGACGAAGTCGAACACGCCCATGCCGGCGAGCACGCTCGCCGCCTGGACCGGGCGCAGGCCGTAATCGGCGCAGAGCGGGATGAAGTGGGTCTGGATCAGCCCGTTGGTGCTCGCGCCGCAGATGAAGAAGGTGAGGAACAGCACCCAGAACACCCGCGTCCGCGCGGCCTCGCGAAGCGCCGCGATGGCGCCGACGGCGGGCCCGCGCGGCGGGGCGGCATTCGCCGCCGTCTCGCCGTAGGGCAGCAGGCCGACATCCTCCGGCCGGTCGCGCAGCAACAGGAACACGAAGAGGGCCGCCAGCGTGAGCAGGCTGCAGACCGTGAGCAGGGCGGCGCGCCAGCCGAGCGCCTCGGTCAGCGCGGCGAGGATCGGCAGCACGATCAGCTGGCCGGTGGCCGAGCTCGCGGTGAGCAGCCCGACGACGAGGCCGCGCCGATGCGAGAACCAGCGCGTCGCCACCGTCGCTCCGAGCACCAGCGCGGTCAGCCCGGTGCCCACGCCAACCACGATGCCCCAGAGCAGGATCAGCTGCCAGAGCTGCGTCATCGCGAGCGAGGCCAGCAACCCCGAGGCGATCAGCGCCAATGCCGCCAGCACGATCCGGCGCGGGCCGTAGCGGTTCATCAGGGCGGCGGCGAAGGGGCCCATCAAACCGAACAGCACGAGGCGGATCGCCAGTGCCGAGGAGATCGAGGCGGTGTCCCACCCGAATTCGGTCTGCAGCGGCAGGATCAGCACGCCGGGCGCCCCGACCGCGCCGGCCGTGACCAGCATGGTGAGGAAGGTGACCGCGGCCGAGACCCAGCCATAATGCACGCCGCGGCGCGCCAGCGCCCGGGCGAGCGCGCCGGACAGCACAGGGGACGGACTGGCGACCATCATCACATCCTCGACCGATTCGGTGCGCCCCCGCCCGAAACAGGCATATGCATGTATTTCGGCGGGACGCCAAGCTCGGATTTCCGGCGAAGCGGCGGACCGAACGGAGCCGGCGCGCGTGCGTCGCTAGTCGCGTCCGCCCATGGCGCCGGCGTTCATCAGCGCGTCCGGGTCGATGGCGGCCTTGACGGTCTCGATCAGGGCGAGCCGGGTCGGGTCGGCGTAGCGGCGGAGCAGGTCGCGCTTGAACCGGCCGATGCCGTACTCGGCGCTGAAGCTGCCGCCGAGATCGATCGCCACCGCGTAGAGGTCGTGCGCGATGCCCGCCTCGACCCGGCGGGTGAAGGCGAGGCGGTCCTCGCCCGCCGGCACCATCAGGTTGTAGTGGACGTTGCCGTCGCCGACATGGCCATAGAAGGACAGGCGCACGCCCGGCATCCGCTCCGCCACCAGCGCACCGCCGCGGGCCAGGAACGCGCCGAGCTGCGAGACCGGCACCGCGATGTCGAGCTTGACCGAGCCACCGGCCTGCTTCTCGCCCTCGGGGATGGTCTCGCGCACGGTCCACATCGCCCGGCGCTGCGCCTCGGAGCTCGCCAGCACCGCATCGGTGATCCATGCCCGTTCCATCAGGGCTTCGAGGGCCGCCATCAGCACGTCGTCAAGCGGGATGTGACGCGACGAGGACGAGAGCTCGAGCAGCACCGCCCCGCCGGCTCCGGTGGCGAAGCCGGTCGCGGCGCCGCGCATCTCGGCGACCAGAGCGAGCGACGAGGCCGAGATCAGTTCGAAGGTCGAGACCAGGTCCGAGGTCTCGCGGCGCAGGAACGCGGCGATCTCCGAGATCGGCGCGCCGGCGGCGAGCTGCAGCCACGCGGTCGCGCGGAAGCTCTGCGCCGGCCACAGCTTCAGCACCACCCCGGTGACGATGCCGAGCGTGCCCTCGGCGCCGACGAAGAGCTGCTTCAGGTCGTAGCCGATGTTGTTCTTGCGCAGCCGCTTCATGTCGGAGAGCAGCGACCCGTCCGGCAGGACCGCCTCCAGCCCGAGGACCAGGTCGCGGGTCATGCCGTAGCGCAGCACCTGTAGGCCGCCGGCATTGGTTCCGAGGTTGCCGCCGAGGCGGCAGCTTCCCTCCGCGCCGAGGCTCAGCGGCAGGAGGAGGTCGTGCGCGGCCGCGGCCGCCTGAGCGTCGGCGAGGATCGCCCCGGCATCGCAGGCGAGCGAGAAATCGAGGGGATCGACCGATCGGATCCGCGTCATCCGCTCCAGGCTGACGACCAGCTGCCGCCGCCCGGCCTGCGGCGTCGCCCCGCCGACGTAGCCGGTGTTGCCGCCCTGCGGCACGAGCCCGAAGCCCGCGGCCTTCGCGAGGCGCACGAGCGCCTGCACCTCGGCGACCGACCGCGGCCGCAGCACGGCCGCCGTCTCGCCCTGCATCAGGTCGCGCTGGTCCCGGGTGTAGCGCCCGGTGTCGGAGCCGGTCAGCACCCCACCCTCGCCGAGGAGGCTGCGGAACGGAGCGACGGCATCGGAGAGGGTCATGACAGCTCGCGCGGGTTTCGGACCTCGGGCGCGGACCATGTCGCCCCAACGCCCGGTTGAAAAGCCGCGACCGGGCCGCAGCCGGTCGATCCGCCTCGGACGCATGAGAAAGCGGCAGGGCTCGTACCCCGCCGCTGGATCTCGGCCCTCTGCTCGGGCGCGCCGCCTTCCACCGACGACGGCCCGCGCGTTACGACCGTCGCGATCACGCCGCGGGGAATGACCCGACGGACGACGTCGGCGACGACCTCCAGGCCCGCCAGCCGATCAGCAGCGATTGCCGCCGGCGGTCTGGCCGTACTGCTTCACCGGGAAGTTCTGCTGGTTGGCATTGCCCTCGGCGGCGGAACTCATCCGGCAGGTAGCCGGATTGCGGTCGAACCGCTGATCGAAGCCGTCGAACGAACCCGTCGTCTCGACGTCGTAGGGCGCAAAACCGGTGTAACGCGCCGGACGGTCGTAGGCCATTGCCGACGAGATCGTGGCGACGCCAAGAATAGTAGCGGCGGCGATGGCGGCGATACGGGTCTTCATGATGGCGTCTCGGCTCCTCTGCAGGACAAACCCTGATCCGGGTCCGTTTCTCTCTGCTTGAGACTGAGATGGTGAGCCGCTTACATTTTCGACGTGCCGCCGCGCACGCACCGGCCGGGATTAAAAAGCTTGCCGAATCTACAGCAGGTCGCCAGCGTCGGCGTCCTCGTTCGGCAAGATTGCAAGCTTGCGCTGGGGGCGGGCCGCGAGCGCCGCATCGGCTCCAGGCGGCAGCGTGATGCCACCCCGCGGGATCGCATGGTCCAGGTGATCGCTCCAACGACGTCGAGCCGATCGGGCGCACAGGGTCACCGCTGCGCGAGCGGCAGACATCGATTCGAGCTGAAGTGTTCAGGACCGTTGCGGAGAGCGCAACCAAAATGGTGCCGCTTGAGGGATTCGAACCCCCGACCCCCTCATTACGAAACACGGGTTATAGCTCGCAACAGTTGACAGGACTGCTTACCGGCCGCCAAAAGTGCTGACCGCGAGAGGGCTTGCCCACGGGTAACCCCTCATCATGCGCGCGGGAGCGAGCGTGGGCATCCGCCGCGCTGCTTACCATGTGCTTACCGGGGTGCGATGCGGCTCACGAACCAGACCGCAGCTGCCGTCGTGCTTCCCGCCGGGCGCGACAAGCTCGTGGTGTTCGACGACGACCTGCCCGGCTTCGGTTTGAGCCTCAGCAAGGGCGGCTCGCGGACCTGGGTCGTGCAGTACCGGAACGCGCTGGGGCAATCGAAGCGGGAGACGCTGGGCAAGGTCGGCGTGCTCACCGCGAGCGACGCGCGCCGCGCCGCCGGCGAACGCCTGGCGCGGGCGAAGCTCGGCGAGGATCCGCACGCTGAAAAGGTGAAGGCCAAGGCCCGCGCGGCGATCACCTTCGGCGCCGGCGTCGAGCCCTACCTCGAGGCGGTCGCCCCGAAGCTACGTCCGGCCTATCTCAGCGAGGCGTCTCGCTACCTGCGGACGGTGTGGCGCCCGCTGCATCGGCTGCCGCTCCATTCGGTCGGCCGACAGCAGATCGCCGATCGCCTGGCGGAGATCCGTCGAGAGACCGGCCCGCACGCGGCGAACCGCGCCCGCTCAGCCCTCTCGGCGCACTTCGCGTGGCTGGTCGGGACCGGGGCGGCCGAGATCAACCCGGTGATCGGCGTGCCGAAGCCGGCGCCCGAGGTCCGGCGCGCCCGCATCCTCACCGAAGACGAGGTTGCCAAGGTGCTCGGCGCGTGCCGGAACGACGACTTCGGCCGGATCGTTCGGTTGCTGCTGCTGACCGGCCAGCGCCGCGACGAGGTCGCCGGCATGGCGTGGCTCGAGGTCGACCTTGCCGGCGCGCTCTGGTCGCTGCCGGCGCATCGGGTGAAGAACGGGCAGGATCACGACGTCCCGTTGTCGGCCCCTGCCCTGCAGATCCTCACCGCCACCGAGCATATCGAGGGCCGGACCCTCGTATTCGGCCAGGGCGACGGCGGATTCCAGGGATTCTCGCGGGCGAAGGCGGCGCTCGACGCGCGCGCGGGCGTGACAGGCTGGCGGCTGCACGACCTGCGGCGCACCGCGGCGACGCTGATGGCTGATCGGCTCAAGGTGCTACCGCACGTGGTCGAGGCCGTCCTGAACCACATCTCGGGTCACAAGGCCGGCGTGGCCGGCATCTACAACCGGGCGGTCTACGCCTCGGAGAAGCGCGAAGCCCTAGACCTTCTCGGCACCTATCTCGCGGGTCTTGAGCCACGCATCCAGGTCACCCCGGCGGACGCCCAAGCGCCGCTCGCTCAGCCGAAGAAGCGTCGGGCCGCGCCCGTCCTTGCAGATCCGGCGAAGGGTCGCCGTACTTAGCCCGACCTCGCGGGCGGCCGCCTGAAACGGCACGACGTGGCGTGCGGTATCGATCATGGCCTCCTCGCCTGCTGCTGTCCGTGATTCCGCTCGCGCCTTGCCCTACCCATCAGCGTCGTCCCGTCCCCGAGCGGGCGGAGGGGAGGGGTCGCCAAAATACCCGATGGTGGCGGCGAGGCAGGCCAACGATAGGTTGGGCACTGCCACGCCTACAGATCCGAACATCGCCGCCGAGGTTGCCGCAAAAAGCACGTTCATGACGATGAAGCGATTTAAGCGGCTCATGGCTGGTCTCCCTCCCCCTCGCGCGCGGGCGGATTGAGGGCAGCGGGATCAAGAGCGCTGATGTCCTCATCAATCAGACCGCATGCGCCGCCGAAGAATTGCTGGATCTCGCGGGCTTGGTAGCGCGACTTAGTGAGGGCCGGCCGGTAATTCTTCCGCACGTTCCGAACGACGGCGAGGCATGCCGCCTTCGTCGCCTCCGCCTCAGACCGACCCGTACCGGTGGATCGGAGTGCGGCGAGGATCGTCCGCCACTCGTCAGGCTTGAAGGTCATGCCGTCGTGCCCCTTGGCGAGGGCTGCGTTGATGCGCGCTGCGATCCAGCCCAGGCGCTCAGCTTCAGTCGCGGGCTTCTCAGTCACGCTGGCCATCGGTCGTTCCTCCTGTGACGGTGAGAGCGCGGGCGGCGACGTCTGCCATGTCGTGCGCCACGGTCATTTCGCAGGTGGCCGGGCACGCGTCGGCGATCGCGGCAAGAGCCCCGCGCAGCCGCGCCACCTCATCGGCGAGCCGGTCGCGGTCGGCGGTGGCAAGCCGGTGCTCTTCTCGCCACGCCTGGGCCTCGCCGAGGGCGGCAGTCCAGCCCTTGTGATTGCCCTCCGCGCGGGCCTCGGCGGCGGTGATGCGGTCGAGGAGGGCTTGCCCGAACTTCGCGGCGTCGGCCTCGCTCGGTTCGTCTCCGAGGGTGATCGCGTCGCAAGCCGGGCAGTAGATGTCCGAGTCGTCGCCACCACTATCGGTGCCGCATAGCTCGGACGAACCGACCCAGCCGCAGTGCTCGCACTCCATCAGGAAATAGCGAGCGCGAACCGGGATCGGCGCCACTGCGCGCGGTAGGCTGGCCTTGCGGGCTGCTTCTTCAGCCGCGATCTCGGCTTGCATCTCCGCGTCGGTCGGCTCGTGCCGTTCCCGCTCCTCCGCTGAGGCGGCGCGGTGGGGTGTGGGGGCGGTCATGTCAGTGCGCCTTTTCTCTCGGGGGCGCTTCGTCCATGGCTTGGCCGACGACCTCCTCCGTTCGGCTTAGCGGTCCTTGGCTCACACGAACCATGATCGCATCGGCGGCATTCTCGTAAGCAAGCGCACGCTGCTCGCCTTTCGCCGGGTCGATGAAGGGATCGTTCCGCGCCGTGTCGGCATAGGAGCGGCAAACTTCAGCCGCTTCCTTCATGCCCCTGCGCCATTCGTCGGTGCGATCGTCGCTCATGCTCCGTTCCCTCTCTTGGCCGGAGAGGGAGCCGGGCGGGCGGCAGGGACGAAGTGGTTCGGAAGCTCGCTGGGCAAAATCCACGATAGCCGCTTGCTGCCGACCTTCCGGTAGATGACGAGGCTGTGCGGATGAGGCTCGCCGTACTCGTCAAGCTGCTGGCCCATGGCCTCACCCAGCACCTCGTACTCGGTGCCGCGCTTCACATGCTGGACGCGCTCGGGGGTCTCCGCATCACCCTCGGCAACGGGCCAGGCGGCGAGGATGGCGTCGGCTTTGGCGAGAGCGGCGTTCCAGCAGGTTTCGGCATAGTCTGCCGCGGCGCGAGCTTCGGTGCACGCCTGCTCTCGGCCCTCGCCTTGGGTGCGAGGCGGTCGTCCGGACGGCGGTGACGCACATCGCCGCCGGCGCCAGCGAGGCGACCTACGAGCGCAACGCCGACCTGATTTCGGGCGTGCGCTGGGTCTCGGTTCTCGACAGCCGGACGACGCCGGTCTGCATGGCCCGCGACGGCAAGGTCTACGAGCCGGGCAAGGGACCGCGGCCGCCGGCGCACTGGCGCTGCCGGTCCACAACGACGCCGGTCATCAAGAGCTTCCGCGACCTCGGCATCGACCTCGACGAGGTGCCGGCCGGGACGAGGGCGAGCATGGACGGCCAGGTGCCTGCCGACCTCACCTATGGGGCGTGGCTCGCGAAGCAGCCCGCATCGGTCCAAGACGAGATCCTGGGTCCGACGAAGGGCCTGCTGTTCCGCAAGGGTGAGGTGCCGGTCGACCGGTTCGTGGATCGGTCGGGGCACGCCTACACGATCGACGAGCTGCGGCGGCGGGAGCGCGGGGCTTTCCGGAAAGCGGGCTTAGCGGCATAGTGCCGTGATGATACTCGCCGCGCTTGAGAGCCGACTGCCCACATTGCTCGCAGCGGCAGAGATTCAATTCGGCCCTAAGGAGCCGGGCTGGGCAATTGCTGGGGTAGCAACCGCAGATAACGGCCCGGTACTTCATCGATCGGCGAATGACGAGTTGACTGTCTACCTCAACTCTAAACTTCACACCGAGGATCAAGGGCTGTTTCAGCTAGCGCATGAAGTGGTCCACCTTCTGGCGCCGGTCAGGAAAGAGTTCGCAAACACCTTAGAGGAAGGCTGCGCAGTGTGGTTCAGTCTTTACGGTGTTTCTTATCAACACCCAGGATATGCAGACAAAGCAAAAAGTTACATTGAAAATGATCCAAGTGCCGCAAAATACAAAGCAGCTCTAAAGGATGTCGTCGAATTGCTCTCGATAGACGAGCAGGCGGTCAGGAAGATTCGGGGAATATGCCCTCGGTTCGAAAACGTAACTGCTGGTCTCATCACCGAGATACTTCCAAACGTGCCTCTTGATTTGGCGCATCGGCTGGTCGAGCTCCAGCAGATGCGCGTTATGTGATCTGATGGCCGACCTCCGCCGCACCGAGAAGCCCGGCCGCCCGACGCCTCCGCTCATGTGGACGTGCCGGAAGTGCGAGGCGATCGACGGTGTCGCCACCGCCGTCACCACGAAGATCCGCCAGGGCGGGTACGTGAACCTCAAGACCGGCAAGATGGTCGGCGGCAACTTCTACGAGGTCTGCGCGATGTGCCTGGCGCGCGGGCGGACGACGATCATCTGCGCGGCTTAGGGCTCACGCTTCCATAGGAGCACGGCGGTAGCGCGGACCTCTTCCATGTCCGGGCCGAACGCGACGAGGCTGACCGGCCATTCCAGTAGCGTCCCTAGCGCTCCCTGCCACGCGTCGGCGAGCGAGTTGAACTTCCCGAACGCCCAGTCGTCGTTGCCGTTCGGAGGATAGAGATCGACGACCAGATCGATGTCGCTGTCGGGGCGTGCCGTCCCCTTCGCACGGCTACCGAATAGCCAGACCTCGGCGACCGCGTCGGTCCGCTCCGCCCAGTCGATGATCCAGGCGCGCTGAGAGTTCGTCAGGCTCACGCTCGTCTTCCCCCGAGATCCGCGCACCCGCGCGGCTACCCCGCCGGCAGCCATGGCGCTGACCGGCCTCTCCCGCCATGGGGCGGGTGCCAGGAGCCCACCATGAAGCTCAAGAAGGTCTACGACAACGAGGCCGACGTTCCGGCCGACCACCTCTCGCTCTACGAGGAGCGTGACGGGAAGTGGCACCTCACCGTGGAGATCGAGGGCACCTCGGACAGCGGCGATGTCGCCCGGCTGAACAGTGCCCTCGCGAAGGAGCGGAACGACCACAAGACGACCAAGGACAAGCTCCGCGCGTTCGACGGCCTCGACCCGCAGGAGACCCGCGACCGCCTCGACAAGCTGGCCGACATTGAGGCCAACCCGGACGCGACGGTCGAGCAGCGCGTCACCAGCGAGGTCGAGCGCCGGCTGAAGGCGAAGACCGCCCCGCTCGAGCGCCAGATCGCGCAGGCGAACGAGGCGAAGGTCGCCGCCGAGCGCGAGCGCGACGAGACCCGCGGCACTCTGCGCGGACGCACCATCTCCGACGAGGTCCGCGCGGCGGCCTCGAAGGCCAAGATCATCGATTCCGCCGTCGACGACGTGCTGATGTACGGCACCAGCGTGTTCGAGGTCGGCGAGGATGGCAGCGTCGTCACCAAGGACGGTGTCGGCGTCACCCCGGGCCTCAGGCCCGAGGCATGGCTGTCCGACATGAAGGAGCGCCGCCCGCACTGGTGGCCTGCGTCGCAGGGCGCCGGCTCGCAGGGGGGCCGAGGTGGCTCGACCGGCGGCGACAACCCGTTCACCGCCGAGGCCTGGAACGTCACCGAGCAGGGCAAGATCGCCCAGGCTGACGAAGCGAAGGCCCATCGCCTCGCCAAGGCCGCCGGCACCACGCTCGGCGGCGCGAAGCCGGCCCCGCGCAGCCGCGCGGCCTGACCCTTTCCGGCGGCCCATGGGGGCCGCCACCACCATCACCGGCCGCCGCCATGGGGCGCGCGGCCACCTTCCCTCGACCAAGAGCCCGAACACGACCGGCCGGCCATGGGGCCCGGCTTGGCGGTGCTGACGGATCAGACCCTCAAGCCTTCATAGGAGCCCATCATGGCCACCGGCGTCCTTCGCCTTTCCGACGTCATCGTCCCGTCCGTCTTCGTTCCGATGGTCCGCCGCCTGGCGGTGGAGAAGACGGCCCTCATCACCTCCGGCGCCATGGTCGCCGACCCGCTGCTCGACCGCTTCCTGGCCGGCCCGGGCCTGACCATCGACATGCCGCGCCTGAACCCGATCGACCGGCAGGACGTGGAAAACGTCAGCTCGGACGACCCGACCGTGTTCTCGACCCCGAACAAGCCGTCGACCGGCGACGAGATCGCGGTGCGCCTGTCGCGCAACAACTCGTGGTCGCAGATGGACCTCGTGCGTGCGCTGCTGGCCGCCGATCCGCTGGCGCAGCTCGCCAACGACATCGCGCAGTACTGGGCCTACCGCCGCCAGCGCGCGGTGATCGCTCACCTCGCCGGCGTCTTCGCCGCCAACGCCGCGGCCACCGACGCGAACCATGTCGCCAACGACATGACCCGCGACGTGTCGGGCTCGAGCTACACCGCCGGCGTCACCGACTTCAACGGTGCCGCCTTCATCCAGGCGCTGCTCACCATGGGCGACGCCATGGGCGGCATCGCGCTCGTCGCCATGCACTCGGTCGTCTACGCCAACGCGCTGACCAAGAACCTCATCCAGTTCCGGCTGGACAGCGAGGCCAATCCGACCATCCCGACGTACATGGGCAAGGACGTCACCCTCGACGATTCCATGCCCAACGCCGGCGGCGTGTTCGAGACCTGGCTGTTCGGCCGCGGCTCGGTGACCTACGGGACCGGCTCGCCGGAGATCCCGAACGAGGTGCTGCGCATCCCGGGCGCCGGCAACGGCGGCGGTCAGGAGACCATGTGGGACCGCGTCGAGTGGGCCCACCACGTGCCGGGCACGGCCTACGTCGGCACCCCGCCGAAGGGCGGCCCGACCAACGCGGCGACCACGAACAACCTCGCCGCGGCCACGTCGTGGACCCGCATCGCGAAGGATCGGCGCTCCATCCCGATCGCCCGCATCGTCTCCCGCGAGTTCTGAGCCTCGCTCCGGGGCGCGTCCGCGCGCTCCGCCGCCCGCCCCGCATTCCGATCAGAGGAGGGCCGCCATGCCCCCGCGCAAGACCGACGACACCAATCAGATCGACGGCCAGGACGACGTCGAGGGCCGCAACGCGGCTTCCGCCGAGGCCAACCGCGGCCAGTCCGCCGAGGGCGACGCGCCGGCCGGCACGCAGATGGAGGCCCGGATCAGGACCGCGGCCGACAGCTCCGTCTCGCCGAAGTCCTCGACCCTGCAGAACCCCGACGCCGAGAGCCTCGCGCGTGGCTGAGGTCGTCGCCGCAGCGATTTTCACGGCAGCCAGCACCACGGCAGTCGAGGTCGGGGCGACCTTCGGCATCTCGGCGGCGCTTGCCACATCGATCGTGGGCGGCGGCGCCATCTTGACCGGCGGCGTGGCCCTCAGCTTCGCGTCCAGTGCCCTCTCAGACCCGCAGAAGGTCGCGGCGCAGCAGTTCCAGTCGCGTCAGCCCGTGCCGCCCAGACAGCGCTCCTACGGCCGCGTGAAGCTCGGCGGAGCCTACGTCCAGTACAAGGCTCTCGGCGGCGCGTTCTACTACGGCCTCTACCACGGCGAGGGGCCCTGGGACGCGATCGAGGAATGGTGGTGCGACGACCAGAAGACGAACCTCGTCTCTGGCTCCCTTGGCGGGATCGTCACCTCGGTGCCCTGGCGCAACTACGTCGGCATCGAGAGCCACCTGGGGCTCGCCTCGCAGGCTGCGTCGCCTGTGCTCCTGCCCTCGACCGGGTGGGACGCGAGCCACTTCCTGAACGGCTGCGCCTACAGCGCGGTCAAGTCGACGGCGCCGGAAGAGAAGAAATTCAAGAAGTTCTTCCCGAAGGGCTCGTTCCCCACGCTGCGGGTCACCGCCCGCGCGTGCAAGGTGCGGACCCACGCTGATCCGGCACAGACTGCCGACCCCGCGACGTGGAAGTGGAGCGACATCGCAGCCCCGTGCATTCGGGATTTCCTCACGCATCAGCAGTGGGGACTGCGCGTCCCGGTCGCCCTGATCAGCGAAGCCAAGTTCGACGCCTGCCAAGGGCTTTGTTCGCAAGCGATCACCGCCAAGGACGGGACGCAATTCCCGCGCTACTTCCTGGGCGGCACCTACCAGCTCACCGACGACCCGACCGACGTGCTGACGCAGATGCTCGCCGCCTGCGATGGCGTGCTGACCCTGGAGGCCGACGGGACCATCGGCATCACCGGCGGCAAGGCACCTGTCCCGACGGTGACCTTGACCGACGCCGACGTGATCTCTCTGCAGATCGAGGCCGGTGGGTCGAAGCTCGCTGCCTTCAACCGGCTGAAGCTCACCTACGTCTCGCCCGCGCACGATTATCAGCAGGTCGAGGGGCAGGCATGGAACGATGCCTCGGCTCAGGCCGAGTCCGGCGAGCTGCTGGAAGAAGATTTCTCGCGGCCGTGGGTCCAGGCCTTCAACCAAGTCCGGCGCCTCGCGAAGATCCATACCGCGAAGGGCAACCCGGCCTTCAAGATCACCGGCGTGTTCAAGCTCTCGGCCGCGGCGGCGCTGTTCGAGGAGGCGATCCGCTACCAGTCCGACACCTACCCCATGTTCTCGGGGCTGACCTTCCTCGTGACGCGTGCCGTCGCGAACGTGTCCGGCGGGACGGTGACGCTGGACCTGCAGAGCCTCGACCCGGCCGCCTACAGCTTCGACCCTCAGACCGAGGAAGGCACGCCGCCCGCGCTGCCGAACACGAACGCGACGGTGGCCGCCCCGCCGCCCCCGGCGAACCTCGTCGTGACGGTCGAGCGCCGGGCGGTGAACGGCACCACGTCGGCGACCTTCTTGCGCATGACGGCCACCACGCCGGCCCGCGCCGATCTCTCGCTGATCGGGCGCTACCGCATGATCGGCGACGATGGCTACGCCACGATGGTGCAGGACACCGACGATCCGTTCTCTCTCCTGTCCCAGGTGCTGGTCGATGGGGCTCAGTATGAGGCGCAGGGTGCCGTCGCGACCTACGGGCAAGCGCTCGTCTCCGACTACGTCAACGCCGACCCGGACCCGATCACGGCTGTTGCCGACCCGACCGCTCCCGATGCGCCATCCGGCTTCGTGGCGAACGGCGGGGCCGGTCGAGTCCTGCTTGCCTGGACGAACTCCGGTTCATCGAATTACGCGGCCACGCGCGAGTTCCGCGGCACCACGGCGACCTTCGCCAATGCCATCCGGATCAACACCGTGGCCGGCGACCGGCGTCGTCATCGGACACTTCTGGATCAACGTCACCACCGAGGCCAAAGTCGCCGCACCGGCCGCCTCCGCCATCACGCCGATCGCGGCCCTACCGTCTGGAGCTGCAACGAGCGCTCTGCAGACCACGGGCAACACGGCGCTGTCGGGCCTGCAGTCCAGCCTCGGTGCGGCGACCGACGCCACGGCGACCTCGGACGCCGGCACGTTCGGCCTCGTCGCCCTGATCAAGCGCGGGCTCGCGAACTGGACGACGCTGCTGGCCCGTTTCCCGGCACTCGGGCAAGCACTGAAAGCGGCCTCGATCCCCGTCGCCCTTGCCTCGGATCAAGGTGCGCTCACCGTCACCACGGCGGACGCCACGATCCCGACCGGCTCCCCCGCCACCCTCGCCGCCACGGCCAACGCCGCCTTCACCTTCGACACGACGGGCGCGGGGAGCGTCGACATCCACATCACCGCGTTCGGCGGCGTGATGCTCCTGGAGCAGCAGGCAAGCGACGGATCGAACAACTGGCAGCCATTGCCGGCGACCTTCATCTCGAACGTCGGCAGCTCCCAGGGGCGTACCTTCAACACCATCATCTCGGCTGGCATTTGGCGGGCGAGCGTCGGCGGTAAGACGCTGCGGCTGCGCAACAACGGCGCGACGGCCAACACCTTCACCGTCGTGCTCAAGGCCGCGGCGTGGGTGGCGCCTTCGACCTACATCGAGGGCGGATCGCTGGTCGCTAACTCCAGCACGGTCACGGCAGATACCTCCGGCACGATCGCGGCGGGCGCCAACGTGGCGGCCGTGACAGGGAGCACTAGCCGCCAGCTCGCGATCATCAGCAACACCGGCACCAACCCGATGCAGGTCCGCTTCGGCGGTGCGGCGACCGCTACGGTCGGCCACACCATCGCGCCGGGCGCCAACCTGGTCCTTGATGCCAAGTGCCCGACCGCTGCGATCAACCTGTTCTCGGCCAACGGTACGACCTACCAGATCACCACCGGCTAAGGACGCGTCTATGTCCCGCATCCTCACGGCCCTCGCGCTCCTCTACGCGCTGGCTTCTCCCGTCATGGCTGCGCGTCATCGCCCGGTGTGCTTGGCCGTCGATGTCGAGGGCATCCCGGCCCGCATCTGCCCGCCGGCCCGGCGGCGCTGATCGTTAGACTGGCGGAATGCTGCCGTGGATCGTCGCTGGGTTGCCACGAAGCGCGCGACGGACCGCATCCATCTCGACGCCGTACCTTGCTCCGCTCTCACCGTGAACGCGGGGCCAGTGGTTCTGCCGAGCCAAGGCCTCGACCTGCTCGGGCTGGCACTCGCAGGCCAAGGCGATCTCCTGAGCCGTGAGCCAGGGTTTCGTCAGCTTCACCTCGGTCGACATCGCGAACGTCCTTCGTTGCTCGAACGAGGGGCCCACTAGCACAAGTTGATGTCGGCGAACCTACCCTTGCCGGCGTTCGCGTAGCCCGGCCCGCAGAAGCTCTTCCTCAACCACTGCGTAGACCGGCGCCATCAGGTCGTCGTTGCCCGCCGAAGGCGGGAGCACCGGCTTCATAGCCGGGAAGCTGCCCATCAGCTCCTCGATCGACATCGACGGGCGGTGATCGGCCCGCGCCTGAGGCTCGGTGGCTTGGGCGCCGAAGATTGATCTGAACTTTCCGAGCATGTGCGCCTCCGCCGCTTGAGTAGCACAACCCGCACCACCGCCTTCCGTTCTTCCTCATCGTGGAGACGACCATGGACCTCTCACCCGTCGGCGAGGCCGTTCTGATCGCGCGCGAGGGCCGGCGCCTGAAGGCCTACCGGGATTCCGTCGGCGTCTGGACCATCGGCATCGGCCATACCTCCGCGGCCGGCTCGCCCAACGTGACCTCGGGCCTGACGATCACCTCAGCGCAGTGTGACGCCCTGTTCGCGAAGGACGTGCAGGTCTACGTCGCTGCGGTCCGAAAGGGCCTAAAGGTGGCGGTGTCGCAGAACGCCTTCGATGCCCTGGTGTCGGTCTGCTACAACATCGGCCCGGCCGGGTTCGCTGGTTCGACGTTCCTCAAGCGCATTAACGCGGGGGACATGGCCGGCGCTCGTGACGCCGTGCTGATGTGGGCCAAGCCCGCCGCGATCCTCACTCGCCGCCGTGCCGAGGCCGAACAGCTCGTCACCGCCTACGTCGTCGCCTTGCCGCGGCCGACCACGGCCGCCGCGCCGGTGAAGGTGGCCGCGCCGGTGATCGCGGTCCTGCACCCCGAGGTCGCAACCCCCGTCATCGTGCCGGTGCCGCTGGCGCCGACCCTGACCGAGTCCGTCACGCCGAACTGGTTCCGCCGCCTCGGTCGCTGGATCGACGAGCGCTGGGGCGCAAGCGCTGGCCTCACCGCCAACGACAACGCCGCACCGGCCAGCCGCGCGGCCTGATCCGAGATCCCGAGCCGGCCGGGTCCAGCCGAGCGAACGCCTCACCGAAAGATCGAACTCATGAACCGCGTGCTTCTCGTGGCGCTGGCGCTCGCCTGTGCCTCCACCGCCGCCCTCGCCCAGACTGCCGCACCCGTCACCACCGTCGATGTCCCGTGGAGCGGCTGGCTCACCGGTGCGCTGTCCTACATCGCGCCGCTCGCCGTCACCGCGCTCGCCGGCATCGCCACCAAGGCGATCTACCAGGTGGCGCCGATGGCTCGCCTGGTGCTCACGCAGAACCGCGTCGAGCAGCTTGGCACCGCCGTGACGCAGTACGCGATCAACGCGATCGACGGCGCCACGAAAGACGGCAAGCTCACGATCCCCGTCGGCTCGGCGGTGATCGCCAAGGCCGTCCAGCGCGGTATCGACGCGGCGCCCGCCGCGGCTTTGAAGGCGGCCGGCGGCCCCAACGGCCTCGCGGAGATCGTGTTCCGCAAGCTCAACCTCGTGGACGAGGCCAACGCCGCCAACACGCTCGCGCCGGCGCAGGCCGCCATCGCGGCGAAGTAGCCTCGACTCTGCGCCCTCAGCCGTGAACCGGAACCTCTGTGAGATGCGATGTCCGCCAAAGAGCGACGGTACACGGCTGAGGAATGGGCGGAGATCCAGGGGCAGTACCGCGAGCAGCCAAGGCGCGGCGTGCGGACGATGTACCCGGACCCGCTCGACGAGTGCGAGCTAGGTCCGTTCGTGCCGCCGGGCGGGTTCAGCCAGGGCCGCGGCCGTGCCGAGTCCCCGCCGGCCCGTCATCAGCCACACGTGGAGACCTTCATCTCGACCCTCAGCGTGGAGGACGTCTCCAAGCTTGAGGCCTTGATGGCGCTCCGGCCCGAGACCGTGAAGTGGGTCGCTGAGAAAAACACCCGCGAGCTTGAGCGGCTGGATGGCGCCGTCGAATTCATCTCGTCCTCGCGGACCGCAGCCAAAGCCCTCATGTGGGTCTCGGGCGTAGCGGCTTCGTTCGCGATCACGGCGTTCGGCTTGGCCAAGTCGGGCATCGATCTGTTCTGGGCATTCCGGGGAGGTCGAGGATGACGCTTCGCGTTTTCGGCTACCTCACCCTCACGCTCATCTGCAGCACGATCCTCGGTGCCGCCGGTATCTTTGCCTGGTTCGCCGGAGATCGAGCCGTCCCTGTTGTGCTGATGTCGTCCGAGGTGCTAACGCCGCGCGTTCGGCCTGGCGACAAGCTCCTCATCCGGCAGCGCGTTCGCTTCGTCCGCGACTGCGCGGTGCACATCGACCGCGCCCTTTACGACCATGCCGCCGACGGTCGGACGATGGAGCAATCCGACACCCGGCGCGAGTTCCTGCGCGACGTCGATTACGACCACCCGCAGCTCGGCCTTGGCGTTCGTACGATCACGTTTGAGGAAGAGGTACCGCTGAACTTCAGGCCGGGCCCAGCGGAGTACCGCGCGCTGCCGTCCTACTCGTGCAACCCGCTCCAGAAGTTCTACTGGCCGATCACTCGGCCCGAGACGATCATCCGGTTCGAGGTCGTGGGGGACTGATCTGTGAAGATGTGCCCCGAAGGCGCGTTCACCGCCGGCCACCTCTGGATGGCGGCCCTGGGCGGCGCGATCCTCATGCCGGTGGTGTAGCTATCCTACGGGATCTGGCCGCCTCCCGTGAGCTGCAGCTCAAGAGATGAGCCCCCCCCCTATTGACCAGATGGCCCTCCCAAGGCGAGAAGGCAGCCCCCTCCAGCCACGGGCTCTACCCTCGTTGTGCAACTGCCAACAGCCAACAGCGTGCAAGAATGGCTGGATTTAGCTGAGTCCGCACGGATAATGGCCGACCAGGCGCTCGGCAACCCTAAAACTTCAACGATGGCTTGGAGCAACGCGGGGTTCGCGGTCGAATGCACCCTAAAGGCAGCCATAATGCGGGCCCAAGGGTTGAACAGCTGGCCGTCACGGGCCGCGCGCTCTGATCTCTACACTCACGATCTGGCCGCTTTGGCGGCGGTGCTCGGCATGGTCGTTGCGCCAACGGATACGGTGGCGCCCTCGTGGGCGGTCGTGCTTAAATGGCGGCGCGAGCATATGTACAGCCCACCGATGACACGCGTCGTCGCGCAGTCGCTTCGCGAAGCAGCGTTTTCGGCAACGGATGGAGTAGCGCCATGGATATGCGCGAAGTACCGGATTCCATGAAAATGCCGCCCAAGATTCAAGTTAATGATTTGCCGGAAGTTTTGGAACAGGCAGGCCATTCATTTAAGGATGCAATAATTAAGCTTGGGCTTTCAGTCGAAGGAATTCTGTGGGTCAATATGATTGAGTCTAAAAAATTTGAGATGTGGATAGTTTGGTCGGGCTTGGACGCCTATGGGCCGCTAGCGATTGCAAAATCACTGTTCCGAGCCTATAATGCTGCAGCTCTACCACAGGTAATTGACCCATTCGATATAACTGTTGTTGGACCAGAACATATTGTTTCTCGTTTGCACGCCGCATTCAGCAAAAAATCAAATATAGAAGCGCCTGATCTTGCGGAATATGCGGCACTTTATCTGCAGGAGGGAGAGAACAAGACGGTTTTCTGTGCCGTCAAGCGATCCTGGATCCTTTTACCGGTAAAGCGTCGCCTGCCGAAAAAAGAGATAGACCGCGGGTGGAGGCGGTTTCAGGACAACGTAGATAAGCTGGCTGCATGACGAGCGTTGTTCGGAGGTTAAGGTGCAATGCCTCGCTCCTCCTCGACTCAGCCCCGCCGGCATCCGCCGCGCGGGGCTTTTTCGTTTCGGCGAATCAGCAACCGGATGCCGTTCGTCGCGTTGGCGTCTCAACCTGGAGACGAACATGCAGAAGAATTGGTTGACCCTGCCGGAGATCGCTTTGAACCGGCACATCACCATCGACAAGGCGCAGGCGCTAGTGGACGACGCGAACTGCGCGAAGGTCTTCAAAGCCGACGGCACGCTCTACCTGATCTGAGCGTTCAGCATTCCGATCTCAGCCCGCCCGGCATCCGCCGCGGCGGGCTTTCTTCTGCGCTATGGGATTCGGTACGGGCGGGCGATCACAGCTTGGGCTTGGGGGCCGCGCGCGGTCATTGCCTTCGTGCTCGAGTGACGGCGGCCATGACCTGTCGACCGTCTCGGCTCGTAGTCAGGCAGGTACGGCCCGGCCACCCGTTCCGAGCCGTAATAGTCGAAGCCACTCGACCCGAACGTTCCGCCCCGCACGACGCCGGCCGACTCAGGCTTGCCAAGCAGGAAGTCTGAGATCGGATCCGCGACTGCAGGCAGTGCTGTGACGGCGAGGACGAAGGCAGTGAGGAGCAAGCGCATTCGCCACCCTACGCCCTTCCCCGTGAGAATACGCTTAACGAGGTTGGGATCTACCGCGCAGCCTGCCACACCGGCACGCCGACAGGCCGCCCCGGGCGGTCCCGCCGAAAGGTCTGGTTGCCGTACCGGATCCAGGTGTCGCCGATCGCCTCGACGCGGCGCGCGTTGATCATCAGGCCGCCGCAGTAATCGACGCGGACCACACCGACGGTCGGGTGCACGCCGAAGAGGTCGGTGACCGTCCAGCCGAGGGCGATGGCGTCCTCACCGAACCGGTCGAGGAAGTCTATCGCCGCCTCGCGCATCTCCTGCCAGCGCTGCGCCGAGAGGCCGGGACAGGGCGGCACCGTGGGCTTCATGGCCTCGAGCGCGTCGCGCCAAGCCTGGAGGTCGGCAGGCGCAGGTCGAATCGGTGCGGGTGATGCCATGGGTCTCGCCGGATGTGGGCCGGCGGGGATAGGGGTGCCGGCCGGGCGGCACAAGGCGGCGTTCGGCCCTACCGCACCCGCTGCGCCGCCCCGCCGATCGCCATCCATGCGCGCCACGCGACGTGCAGCTGCTCAATGGCCTCGTCGCGGGTCTCGACGGTGCCGCTCAGCGCGCATCCGACCGTACCGGGAGCGGCTTGCACCCCGTTCGCGAAGAATGACCACTTCCCAGCGCGCAGGCCGGTCTCACGCCGGATTCGGCCGACGAGGTATCCGTCCGCGTCCCGGGCGATGAAGTCGTAGTGGCTATCCGGCTGCGTCCGGGACCAGACGAAGCCGCTCACGCCAGCCGCGCCCACACCTCGGCCGCCAGCATCACAAAGAAGCCCGAGCCGATCAGGTAGAGCGGGAGGCGGTTTCTTGCGCTTTTTGCACGGAAGGGGTCGCTCACTGCGCCTGCTCCGGCCCCTCGACCAGCCCGTAGAGATGCGCCAGCGCGATCAGCTCGCCGTCGGTGCATTCATGGCCGTCGACCAGCCACAGGCCCAGGTCGTCGCCGGTTGGCTCGACCGTTCGGCCGATCGCGCGGAGGGCTTCGACGGCTTCGTGGAAGGGGTCGTCACTCAAGGCCCGGTGCTCTCGTTCTTCCGGTATAATGCAGAGACCTCGCCCAAAACCGTTGGAGCGGATGGCCTGATGACGCGAATTACCAGCGCGGTGGACGCTACCGGCTCGTCATTTCTGCGGTGACGAAGGCTTCTACCAGCGCCCTGATTTTGCGGTGAGCGGCGTCCTCGATCTCGGTTGAAGATTGGCCCTGCGCAACCGCGACTCTCACAACGCCATTCAGCCTGCCGTGATCAGTTTCGAGGCTGAACTGGAAGTTGCCGAGGCGGCCCCGCTTGATGCTAAACACTGGTGGCTTAGGCGCGTCGCTGACGGGTTCCATGCCCTGATAGGCGTCATGGCCGCCCTACGGTTCCCGTACATTCCCGCCCGCGAACAGGCGCGCCTACCACCGGTCCTGCAGTTCGCGGCGGCGCTCACGGCACCGCCGGCCGCGCCAGCAGGATCGCGGTCCGCACCATGCCGCGCCGGAAGGTCTCGGATGCGCCGGGCTCGGCCACCGCCTTCCGCGACGGCTCGTGCTCCTTCACCGCGGCGGATGGATCGACCGTGTGGCCGCTCGCGAATCGGAACAGGCCCACCGTTGGGTCGCGCATGAACACGTCGACCGCGGCGTTCACCTCGTCGGAGGCGATCGTCTTGGCTTTGATGAGGTCGCCGGTCGTCGCGTCTGCCATGGTCGAATCCTAAAGTCGGCCTAGCATCGGCACTGCGGTCCGGAGCCGCGGCTCACCGAGCTAAGGTCTGAGCATCCTTAGGAGTGATGCCTTGCGACCTGAGCTGCTCGTTCTGCTCATTGACCTGGATGGGATCCACCCGGCGCACAGGCGCCCCAGGCAGCGTGATAGAAGGCTCAGAAACCGAACCTGCAGACACGGATGGCATGCAAAGCTTCTGGCAGATTGGCACGTTTTCGACCGTTGACGAGCAACGACCCACAGCGGTGCCCTGCACGCAGACACAGGCGCATATGGCGAACGCCGGGACGGGCGCGATCGCGATCGCAAGCGTGAGGATGATGGTTCGCATGGCGCTGACCTGGATGGTTGCACCTGATCCTAAAGCCCGTGGGTTATAGGGGCCACAGGTGATTGAAGGCGTGTCGCTAGGAAGGCAGTTGCCCGGTCTGCTTACCATGTGCTTACCGGTCATCATTTCCGGTAAGCAAGCAGAGGGCTAAGTGTTGGTGCCGCTTGAGGGATTCGAACCCCCGACCCCCTCATTACGAATGAGGTGCTCTACCAGCTGAGCTAAAGCGGCATCCGTCCGCGGTCGCAGGGTGCGATCGCCGAGGCCACGGTGCATAGCCGTCCGGTCTGCCGTTGGCAAGGCGGCACCGTTCGCGGGGCCGGCTGCGATGCAGGCGGGACACGGCGGCGCGGGGAAGCGTCGGGGCTGGGCTTCGCGTCCTTGACGGGGGCGGATGCGGCGGGAAGGGTCCCACCGCACCGGGCGCGCCGGTCGCGGGAACATCGCCATGTCGCTGATCGCACGCCTGCGGGCCTATGCCGCCGAGGCCCTCGGGGTCGCCGCGCACGAGACGCCGGGCGACGACACCCACCTGGCCGCCACCGCGCTCCTCGTCCACGTGGCCCGGGCCGACGGCATCCTCGCGCCGGCGGAATTGGACCGCCTCGCGCGTCTGGTGCGCGGGCGCTACGCCGAGAGCGCCGAGGCCGCCGACGCCCTGATCGCCCGGGCCGCCGCCTTCGATTCCGAGACCCGCGACGTGGCGAGCCTCGTCGAGATGCTGCCGCACGAGGCCGATGCCGGCGAGCGCGGGCGCATCCTGGCGATGGCGTGGTCGGTCGCCGCCGCCGACGGCCACGTCGACGAGTTCGAGGAGGCGCTGGTCTGGCGGCTCGGCAAGCTCCTCGGCTTCGACGAGGCCGGGATCGCGCGGGCGCGCGGCGAGGGCATCCCCGGCATCGCCGCCGATCCGGCCTGAGCGGCGGCGATCGATGATCGCGAGCCTGACCCTGATCCTGCTGGCGCAGCTCCTCGGCGAGGTGCTTGCCCGCAGCGCCGGGCTGCCCCTCCCCGGCCCGGTCCTCGGCATGGCCCTGATGCTGGGCTTCCTGGTGCTGCGCGACCGGCGCGCGCTGCACTTGGCGCGGGTCCTGCCGAAGCCGCTGACCGACGGGACGTTGGAGAACACGGCCCGCGGGCTGCTCGCGAACCTGTCGCTGATGTTCGTTCCGGCCGGCGCCGGAATCGTCGGGCGCCTCGACGTGGTGCAGGCGCAGGGGCTTCGCCTCGCGATCGTGGTCGTAGTCTCGACCGCGGCGGCGCTCGTCGCCACGGTTCTGGTGTTCCTCTGGGTCGCGCGGCTGACGGCGCGGATCGGGGGCGACCGGTGAGCGGCGAGTTCGCGGTCTGGGTCTACCTCGCGCGCACGCCGCTGCTGTGGCTGACGGTGACGCTGGCCGCCTACCTCGTGGCGGACCGGATCTCGGCCGCGAGCGGGCGCCACCCGGTGGCGAACCCGGTGCTCATCGCCATCGCGATCACCGGCACGGTGCTGACCCTGACCGGCACGCCCTACGCCACCTACTTCGACGGCGCGCAGTTCGTCCACTTCCTGCTCGGGCCGGCGACGGTGGTGCTGGCGATGCCGCTGTACGAGCACCGCGCCACGGTGATGCGGGCGCTCCTGCCCATGCTCGCCGCCCTCGTCGCCGGCTGCACGGTGGCGCTCGGCAGCGCGATCGTGCTGGCGCGCCTCCTCGGCATCCCGGAGCCCGTCATCGTCTCGCTCAGCCCGAAATCGGTCACGTCGGGGGTGGCGATGGGCATCTCGGAAGCGCTCGGCGGCGACCCGACGCTGACGGCGGTGCTGGTGATGCTGACCGGCATCACCGGGGCGATCCTGGTGACGCCGCTGATGCAGGCCTTGGGCATCCGCGACATGCGCGCCCGCGGTTTCGCGGTTGGGCTCGCCGCCCACGGCGTCGGCACCGCGCGGGCGTTCCAGGTGAGCGAGGTCGCCGGCACCTTCGCCGGCATCGCCATGGGGTTGAACGCCTTCCTCACCGCGATCTTCGTGCCGCTGGCGCTGCGGATCCTGTCCTGAGAGCGCGCCGTCACGCGCCGAGGCGGTCGGCCACCGCCTCGGCCAGGGACAGGCTGGCGGTCAGGCCCGGGCTCTCGATTCCGAACAGGTGAACGAGGCCCGGCAGGCCGTGCTCGGCCGGCCCGTCGATCACGAAGTCGGCGGACGGCTCGCCCGGGCCGGTGAGCTTCGGGCGGATGCCGGCGTAATCGGGGACCAGCGCGCCGTCGGGCAGGCCGGGCCAGTAGCGCCGGATCGCCGCGTAGAAGGCGTCGCCGCGCGCCGGATCGACCCGGTAGTCGACCGCCTCGATCCACTCAACGTCGGGGCCGAAGCGCATCCGCCCGGCGAGATCGAGGGTGAGATGGGTGCCGAGGCCGCCCTCGACCGGTGCCGGATAGATCAGCCGGGAGAACGCGGGCTTTCCCGTGAAGCCGAAGTAGTTGCCGCGCGCCAGCACACGGCGCGGCACCCGCTCGGCCGGGTAGCCCTCGGTCTGCGCGGCCAGGGCCTGTGCGTCGAGGCTCGCCGCGTTGACCACCGCGTCGCACGGATAGTCGCCGGGGCTCGCACCGCCGAACGCCGCCGCCCAGCGTCCGTCGCGGCGCCCCAGGCCGGTGACGGGGGTGTGCAGGGCGATCGCGCCGCCGCGATCCTCGAGATCGCCCTGCAGCGCCAGCATCAGGCCGTGGCTGTCGACGATTCCCGTCCGCGGCGACAGAAGCGCTGCGGTGCAGGCGAGGTTCGGCTCCAGGCGTCGGGCCTGGGCGGCGTCGAGCAGATCGAGTCCTTCGACGCCGTTGGCGACGCCGCGATCCCGGATCGCGGCGATCGTCTCCGCCTCGGCCTCCGTCGTGGCGACGATGAGCTTGCCGCAGGCGCGGTGGGCGATGCCGTGGCTTTCGCAGAGCGCGTAGAGCCGGCGCGCGCCGTCAACGCAGTGCTTCGCCCGCAGGGAGCCCGCCGGATAGTACATCCCGCCGTGGATCACCTCGGAGTTGCGCGCGGACACGCCGGTGCCGATCGCCTCCGCCGCCTCCGCGACGACGACCTCGTGCCCCCGCAGCGCCAGGGCGCGCGCGGTCGCGAGGCCGACGACGCCCGCACCGACGACCAGGACTTCCATGATGCGATCCTCCGCCGCCCGTTCTCGGCGAGGTCGCCAGACCGGTAAAGGCCCGGTGCCTCGTCGAGGGCGTCGCACCGGGCGGCAGCGCGAGGCATACAACTAGAAAGTGTATAGCGATTCGCGCGAGCGGCGGACGATTTAGGATTCGCCTAAGGGATTGTCGCCGTAAGCGAAATGGTCGACCGGAGCGCGCTGCGTGCGTGCATTTGCAACCCGCTTGAGCGCGTTAATCAATTCTAAGTAGATTTAACGCACTGAATGGATCGCGCATAAGTTGTGTTTTGAGCGCGCAGGCGCATAATCGTTCGGCAGCGGCTCCTCTCGCCGCGTCCCTCTAGAGCGATCGACCGCTGAAGCATCCTGGTTTCGACGACTTCGCGCCCCGGCGCACCCACCAGATTGAATTCGGAAGGACACGACCGTGCAGACCACCTCAGACCCCATCGATCTCGCCGCGAAGATCCTCGCCGCCTACGTCGCCCGAAACTCGGTGCCGGCCGCCGGCTTGCCGGACCTCATCCGGACGGTCCACGGCTCGATCACCGGCCTGCAGACGCCGCCGAAGCCGGTGCTCGCCCGGCCGACCGACGCCCAGATCCGCGCCTCGATCCGCCAGGATTCGATCATCAGCTTCGAGGACGGCAAGCCCTACAAGGCGTTGCGCCGGCACCTGACGCTGCGCGGCCTGTCGCCGGAGGCCTACCGCAGCAAGTGGGGCCTCCCGATCGACTACCCCCTGGTCTCGGCGAGCTACAGCGCCCGCCGCTCGGTGATCTCCCGGACCATCGGCCAGAACCAGCGCCTGCGGCTGCAGCAGGCGGCGGAGTGATCCGCTGAACCTCGACCGCCCTCGCGTCCGAGGTCGGCGCCGAGGGCGCATGGATGGGCCGAACCGGATCGGGCTGCCGCGGCGACCGCCGTGCGGGCCCGATCCGATGCCGTCCCCGGGATCCGACGATCCCGGCCGGGCGCCGTCGCGGCGATGCGCGGGCTCGCCGTTCAGATCGCGCGCATCTCGCCCGCCGACAGCCGGATCGCCTTCGCCATGCGGCTCGACAGCGACCCGACCACGACGACCTCGTCGCTCCCGTCGGCCTGCGCGCGCACGATCTCCAACGCCTCGTCCGGGCGTCGCGCCATCACCGCGTAGACCGAAGCCGGCACCGTGCTTGTGGCCGCGTCCGCGGTCACCGCGACGAGGAAGGTGGTGTAGCGCCGTCCGATACGCTTCGGCATGATCGGTCGAGCCTTTCACGCGCCCGCCCTCGCGCCGAGCCGCAAAGCGTGCCACGAGGGACCGGAAGCGGCGCGTCGACGGTCGGGCGCCGAGGGGTATCGCCGCGATGCTGGGATGGTTCCGGGCGCTGATGCCGCGCGAGGATCGGTTCTTCGATCTGTTCGCGCGCCACGCCAAGACGTTGGTCGCCGGAGCCGACGCCCTTCACGGCCTGCTCCAGGGCGGCGATGCCGTGCCGGAGTTCGGCCGCACGATCGTGGCGCGCGAGGCGGAGGCCGACGCGATCACCGGCGAGGTGCTGCTCGCGGTGCGCCGCAGCTTCATCACCCCGTTCGACCGCGGCGACATCAAGGACCTGATCCAGTCGATGGACGACGCCATCGACCAGATGCAGAAGACCGTGAAGACCATCGAGCTCTACGAGATCCGCACCTTCGAGCCGCTGATGCGCGAGATGGGCGACACGGTGGTGCAGGCGGCCCGCCTCACCGCCGAGGCCGTCCCGCTGCTGAGCGCGATCGGCACCCACGCCACGCGGCTCTCCGCCCTCACCGAGGAGATCACCCGCGTCGAGGGCCGCTCCGACGAGCTGCACGACCAGGGCCTCAAGGCGCTGTACCAGGCCCACGGCCACACCGACCCGATGCGCTACCTGATCGGACGCGAGATCTACGGCAGCCTCGAGAGCGTGGTCGACCGGTTCGAGGACGTCGCCAACGAGATCAGCGGCATCGTCATCGAGAACGTCTGAGGATGACGATCACCGCGCTCGCGCTGCCCTGGCTCGTCGGACTGATCGCCGTCGCGCTGGTCTTCGACTTCCTCAACGGCCTGCACGATGCGGCCAACTCGATCGCCACCATCGTCTCGACGCGGGTGCTGCGGCCGCGCTACGCCGTGATCTGGGCGGCGTTCTTCAACTTCATCGCTTTCCTGTTCTTCGGCCTCCACGTGGCGCAGACGCTCGGGACCGGCATCGTCGACGCCAGCATCGTCGACGCGCCGGTGATCTTCGCCGCGCTGATCGGCGCGATCGCCTGGAACGTCGCCACCTGGGTGCTCGGCATCCCGTCGAGCTCCTCGCACGCCCTCGTCGGCGGGCTCGTCGGCGCGGGCCTCGCCAAGGCCGGGCCGCCGGTGATCGTGTGGGCCGGCCTCGGCAAGACCATCGCCGCGATCGTGCTGTCGCCGCTGCTCGGCTTCCTGCTGGCGCTGCTGCTGGTGCTCGCCGTCTCCTGGAGCTTCGTGCGCGCGACGCCGTTCGCGGTCGACCGCACATTCCGGGTGATGCAGTTCCTCTCCGCCTCGCTCTACTCCCTCGGGCACGGCGGCAACGACGCCCAGAAGACCATGGGCATCATCGCGGTGCTGCTCTACTCGCAGGGGCTGCTCGGATCCGAGTTCTACATCCCGCTCTGGGTCGTGCTCGCCTGCCAGGGCGCGATGGCGCTCGGGACGCTGCTCGGCGGCTGGCGCATCGTCCATACCATGGGCTCGCGCATCACCCGCCTGAACCCGATGCAGGGGTTCTGCGCCGAGACCGGCGGGGCGATCACGCTGTTTGCCGCGACCTGGCTCGGCGTGCCGGTCTCGACCACCCACACCATCACCGGAGCCATCGTCGGCGTCGGTGCCGCCCGCCGCACCTCGGCGGTGCGCTGGGGCGTGGCCGGCAACATCGTCATCGCCTGGGTGCTGACGATGCCCGCCGCCGCGCTGA
The DNA here is from genome assembly GCF_008040095.1 of Methylobacterium sp. WL6. Taxonomy (NCBI): domain Bacteria; kingdom Pseudomonadati; phylum Pseudomonadota; class Alphaproteobacteria; order Hyphomicrobiales; family Methylobacteriaceae; genus Methylobacterium; species Methylobacterium sp. WL6. Next base: position 32,535 of record NZ_VRVH01000019.1, read on the forward strand.
TCGCGGCGGGGTGCTACGCGCTCGTCGGGCTGTTCGCCTGATCCGCCGTCGGGGTCGCCGCGCAAGCCTGCCCCGATTCGCACATTGCGGCTGACGGAGAGCACCCTGGCCCCGGTGCACGCTTTCGCGCCGAGCCGGTTTCTTCGCCGGCCGGAGAGCGCCGGTGCGTCCCGTCGAGGCGGCGCACCGGCGCGGCGCGCTTCAGGCGAGATGGTGCCCTTCCGCCATGCCGAACTGCAGGTAGTGGTGGAGCGGATCCATGCCGAGAGCCGCCACGTCCGAGTTCGCGGCGAGGTAGGCGTCGGTGTGGAAGGCCGTGCTCGGGTCGCGTCCCGCGAACCAGCCGGTCTGCTCGTAGTGCAGCAGCGGATTGGTCCCGGAGGCGGCGACGTCGGGGTTGGCGGCGAGGTAGCCGTCGGTCGAGAAGTAGGCGTTCGGGTCGCGGCCCTCATGCGCGCCGGTGGTGAGGTAGTGCGTGAAGGCGAACGAATCCGCCGACCCGCTCTGCGACCGTGCGGCGGCCGCCACGTCGAGGTTGTGGGCGAGATAGTAGGTCGCGTCGAAGTCGCCGTAGAGATGGTCGCCCGTGCCGTTGGCGATGGTCAGCCCGGGGAACGCGGCGCGGCCCTCCGCCTGTCCGGTCGCGAGGTAGTGCTTGAGCGGATCAATCTTCGCGGCGGCCACGTCCGGGTTCGCGGCCAGGTAGGCCTCGGCCGAGAAGTCCGCGCCGGGGCTGCGACCGTCCAGCCACCCGCGCACGTCGTAGTGCGTCAGCGGGTTCACGCCGGCGGGACCGAGCTTCGGATTGGCCGCCAGGTAGGCGTTGGTCGAGAAGGAGGCGTTCGGGTCGCGGCCCTCGTGCCATCCGTACTGCGCGTAATGCGTGTCCGGATCGATGTGGGCGCGCCAGACGTCGAGGTTGTTCGCGTCGTAGTACAGGTCGTCGACCAGGGGCGACCCGTCCTTCTCCCGCACGGTCCCGTCGGTGAAGGCGATGGTGGCGACGCCGGTCAGGTCGGTGACGATGCCGTTCGGCGTCGTCATCAGGGCGTGACCGTCGCGGAAGTCGAAGTGCGCCTCGGTCAGCGCGAAGCCGAAGCTCAGCGACGACGGGATCGCCGCCTTGGCGACGTTCATCGTCAGCGTGGTCTGGCCGGTGTTGCCGGCCGCATCCGCCACCGTCTCGATGTACACCGCGTGGCCGACCTTCGTCGGCTGGTAGCTGTAGCTGCCGTCGGCCGAGACGGTGAGCGTGCCGCTCGGGTCGTAGGCCTGGACCGTGCCCGAGGCCGAAACGGCGTGGGACGGCCCGTTGCCGAACTGCACCGCCACCAGGTGGAGCCCGGCTGCGCCGGTGTCGTTGGCCAGCACTTTGCCGGCGAGCGCCGCCGCGAAGCCGGTGCCGGAGGCGGTGTCGGCCTTCAGGGTCGGAGCGACGTGATCCAGCACGAAGCCGAGGGACCCGGCGACGGAAGCGTTGCCGGCGGCATCGGTCTGCACGACGGAGACGGTGTGGGCGCCGTCCTTGAGCGTGCTCGGGTTGTAGGCGGCGACCGCGCTGCCGTCGACGACGTAGCTCAGCTTGCCGCCGGCCTCGGCCGGCGTGACCTTGAGGGTCGCGTCGGCGGTGATCCGATCGGTCGAGGAGAAGCCGGTATCGTGGGCGAGCGCGATCGTCGGCGCAACCGGCGCGGTGTGGTCGAGGGTGAAGCCGACCGTGCGGGCGGCGGAGACGTTTCCGGCGGCGTCCGACTGGGTCACCGAGACCGTATGGGCGCCGTCCTTCAGCGTGCTCGGGTCGTAGGTCCCGACCGCGCTGCCGTCGACGACGTAGCCCAGCTTGCCGCCGGTCTCCGCCGCCTTCACGGTGAGCGATGCGTCCGAGGTGATCCGGTCGCTCGCCGACGCGCCGGTGTCGTGGGCGAGCGCGAGCCCGGGCGTGCCCGGCGCGGCACGGTCCAGGACGAGGCCGACACGTGCGGAGCCCGCCGCGACGCCGAGATAGGTTTCCGTCGCCGTCAACGTGTGGACGCCGTCGGCGAGCCCGGCCGGGGCGATGGTGTATTGCCCGTTCGCATTGGCGGTCGCGCGGCCGACCGTGCGGCCGGCTTCGTCGACCAACGTCACCGTCGCGCCCGCATTGGTGACGCCGCTGACCGTGGCGTTCGCCGTGATGCCGTCGATCGCCGACGTGCCGGTGTCCTGTGCCAGCGCCGTCGTGATGCCGAGCGCCTTGATCACCACCGAGGTGGTGCTGTCCATGGCGGCGGTCGGGTAGGCGTTCGAGATCGCCTGCAGGGTGAAGGTCGTCGTGCCGGGCTGGCCGATCGTGGGCGCGAAGGTGAGCGCGTGCAGGGCCGCGGTGATGGTCGCGGCCGAGCCGGACAGGATGTAGGCGCCGTCGTTGGTGGCGACGAGCCCGGCGCCGGACAGCGTGCCGCCGGCCCCCGTGACGGTGATCCGCAGGGTGTCGGTCGCGCCGAGATTCGGGTCGGCGAGGGTCGTCGTCGCGAACGGGCCCATCGCGGCCTGCGCGGTGGTCTGGTTGGCGACCGTGCCGGTGATCGCCGGGCCCCCGGCGGCGACGTAGCCGATCGGCAGGCCGTGCGGATCGACGGAAAGCGGCATCCCGTTGTTGTCGTAGATCGCGTTGCCGTTGCCCGGGCCGTTGTTCTGCTGCAGGCGCAGGCTGCCCCAGCTGTAGAACAGCCGCTCGCCGGCCGGCACCGCGGTGTCGAACGTCAGCAGCAGGTGGTTGGCGTCGACGATCTGGGCAGCGGTGCCGTTGGCCTCCGCGGTCGCGTCGTCGTAGCCCGCGCGAACGGACCAACCGGTGCCCGAGGCGGCCACGCCGTCGAGCCCCTGCAGGCTCGCGGCCTGATCGAAGGCCAGGGTGACGAGGAGCTGGTTGGCGTGCCCGGCCACCGCCGAGACCTGGGTGACCTGCGGCCCGAGATTGTCGATGTTGCCGTTGGCCAGGCTGATCGGCGAGCCCGGCATCGCCGATGCCGCGAACTGCTGGGCCAGGCCGAGGGCGGCGCGGCCGTAGAGCGTCTGCTGGTCCTGCGTATTGAGGTGGAACCCGCCGTTGGCGCCGTCGTGATCCATGGTCACGTCGCTGCTCTGCAGCGTGACCACCTTCGCGTTGAACGCCGCGTCGGCGCTGAGCTCGGCCTGCCCGACCGCGATCGCCTGATTCTGCAGGGGCTGCTGCGGCGCGCCGGCGGCGAAGGGGATCGGCGAGACGAACAGGTAGGGCGCGTCGCTGGCGCTCAGCCCGAGGACGGCGCGGGCGAGGCCGGCCTCGTAGCGCATGGCGCTCATCCAGCGGTCGGCCGTAAGCCCGGTGGTGAAGTTGCTGTCCCACTCGTTGTGGAGCATCACAATCGCGGTCGGCGCGCCGCGGTCGGTGGCCGGCAGCTGGTTGATCGCGCTGAGATAGCCGCGCTCGAGATAGGTCGAGGACCAGTCGGGTCCGTTGGGATGGAGCCAGTCGGCCGTCAGCGAGGTGCCGCCGATCTCGGTGTCGCCTTTGTTCGGATCGTTGCTCGTCGCGACGACGTTCACGCGCTGGTTGATGCCGTCGAAGCCGAGCAGCTTCTGGATCTCCTGGCGCATCACCTCGATCTGCCCCTCGACCGTGGGGTAGTAGGTGTTGGACTGGCCGCGCACGACGACGTTGATGACCTTGCTGACCGTGGGCGGAACCACGGTGGCCGGCGCGGTGGCCGCGACGACGGCGAGGTCGACATGGTCCAGGGCCTGGCCCGGGACGAGCGCCAGGCCCGAGACGCCGCGGGCGTCCTCGCTGGCGAAGCCGGCGGGCGGGCTGACGACGACGCGGTAGTTCTGCCCGGCATAGGGGTCCGGCAGGGTGTAGTGGCCGTTTGGATCGGCGGTCAGGGTCGCGACGACGTAGCCGCTGCCGTCCATCACCGCGACGTGCGCGCCGGCGACGCCGGCCTCGCCGGCATCGAAGCGCCCGTTGCCGTTGGCGTCGGCGAACACGGTGCCCGATAGGCCGGCCGCGACCTTCGCAGCTCCGGTGACGAGGGTGTGCTCGTAGTTGACGGCGGTGCCGTTCACGACCGTCCGCGAGACGCTCGCGGGCGCGTCGACGACGGCGTTCCCGAGACCGGGATCGAACGCGACCGTGTATTGCCCGCCGCCCAGGCCGAGACAGGCCCAGGCGCCGTTCGGGCCTGTCGTCGTGGTCTGGATCGCGTGCCCGCTCGCGTCGTACAGCGTGACGACGGCGCCGGTCTGTCCGCCGTCGCTGGTGTCGATCCGTCCGTTGCCGTTGGAGTCCGCGTAGACGATGCCGTTGATGCTGCCCGCGGGGGCCAAGTTGAATCCCTGGCTCACGAGGGTCGGCGCGCCGTGATCGACGGAGACGGCCTGCCAGTTGAAGCCGTCGGCGGTGGTGATGCCCTGGTCGCCGTGGAAGCCGTCACTGGTGTGATACCGCAGCGCGTAGGTTCCGTCGGCGAGGTTCGCGAAGACGAAGTTGCCGTTCGCGTCGGTGGCGGTGCTGCCGTAGAGGACCGTTCCGGCCGCATTACAGAGGTCGATCGGGAAGCCGGCGCCGAGGCTGTACTCGCCGGCTTGCTGGCTGCCGTCGGCATCCGTGTCGAAGAAGGTGTGGCCGCCGACGCTGCCGCTGCCGGCGGACGGCGCGAGCGTCGGCGCGGCCGCCAGGACGAAGCTGTTGCCGTCGGACCCCGAGGCGACCGAGGCCGCGACCGCCTTGTAGGCGCTTCCGACCACGGTCTGACCCAGCGGGTTGACCACCTGCACGGTGTAGGCGCCGGCGAGCCCCGAGAAGCCGTAATGGCCGTCGGCGTCGGTGCTCGTGCTTCCGACGAGGTTCCCGACGCCGTCGAAGGCGCGGACGATGACGCCGCCCTGGCCCTCGCCTGCCGTCACCTGCCCGTCGCCATCGAGGTCGGTCCCGACCGTGCCGCCGATCGTGCCGCCGGCGCCGACGTAGAAGCCCTGGTCGACCGTGGTGGTGGCGCCGCGGCCGACGGTGACGTTGGTGATCCAGCTGGCGCCGTCCGCGGTCATCGTGGCCTGGTCGCCGCGGAAGCCGCCGCCGCTGCCGAAGCGGATCGCGTAGGTGCCGTCGGGGCGCTGGCCGAAATCGTAGTTGCCGTCGGCGTCGGTCAAGGTCGTCGCGATCAGGGTCCTGCCGTCCGCGCTGTACAGGCCGACCGGGAACCCGCCGAACAGGTTGCCCTCACCGTATTCCTGCGTGCCGTTGCCGTTCGTGTCGAAGAACGTGTGCCCCTTGAGGCTGCCATAGACGGCCATGATGCTCTCTCCCCGGTCTGATCGTCGTTGTTGATTGTCTCGAGGCAGGTGCCGTGAGGGCATCCGCCGCGAACGCGGCGACGCTTGCAGCGAGGCGCGCAAGCAACGCGCGCCGCGCTGACCGCTTCAGCCTTCGAACGACGCGCGATGCATCGGCGCGGACGATTTTTTCGCGAATGAGTTCAGGCTAGGTCGCGTGAGAGGAGGATGATCCTCGGTCGCACGGATGGCCGATCGCAGCGGGCCGGATGCGGCGGCACGTCCCACGAGAGGCGTGCACCACCCGCAACGCGACGCGTCGCCCGGTCGATAGTCTCGGCCAGGGGCAACATCTCCTGGTTGCACAGGATGTATTTCATTAGTCTCGACATCGATCGGCCCGCCTCCCAGACGAACCCGACGCAGGGAGACATGGTCACGCTGCATCGAGGGCAGCTTTTGGAGCTGCTTTTTTTCATGCGTGTTAAGAACTATTAGCCATATACGGCCCGGGCAATGACCGACCTAGGAAATATATCAACACGCCCCTGCATTTGTAACGCGGCCGAGGTCGGCGTTGGCGGTGTGTCGACGTCGAATGCACCGACACTGAGCTGCCGCGGCCCGGACGATCACACGCTGCCGACGGCGCTCTCGCCGTCAAAAAGATCATTTTATGACAACGATGTAGAGCTGGACAACGTGTCGATGGTGACCGCTTTTTGAACCTTCCTCGGCCCGTCGCCGCCGCCGAGCCAGTGCCGCTCGAATGGACCCACGAAGCTGCCGGCCAGTGGACGCGGAACGAATCGTCAGGGACCAGAGTCCTGGATACCCTCAGATTGCATCACGAATAGGAATGCCCACCGACGGTGATGCTGTGCGCCCCGCGCGGATCTATGATTCATCGTCGGCTGCGGAGGACCGACGGACCGACCGACGCGCGGTGCCCGACGGAACGCCTCGCGGCGACCTCGAGACCCTCGCGCAGTTGACCGGAGAGCCGGCGTTGAGGCGGTCTCTCAGGCTTCACCACCGCAGCGCGAAGAAGCGGCGCGAATGAGGAGCGAGATGAGCGGTGGCACGAAAGCAAGCGCAGGACGAGCGAGACGGATGCACGCCCTCTTGGCGACGAAGCCGGGCGATCCGGCGAGGTCGTTCTCGCTGCCGAACGATAAATTTTCGTTTATTAGAAGTAAGTTGGCGCGCCCACGGGGAATCGAACCCCGGTCTGATCCGTGAGAGGGACCTGTCCTAACCGCTAGACGATGGGCGCGGTCGCTGCGGCTGATGAAGCTATCGGCCGGCGAGGCGTTCGTATAGCGACGGTACGGCGATGGAGCAAGACCCGGGCGGAGCCTTTTTCGCCGGGTCGTGAGGAGTGGCGTGTTGCAGGGTTTGGAGATCGAAGGCGAGCGGCAGGCGGTGATCGGGCCGGAGGCGGAGCGGGTGCGCCTCGACAGGGCGTTGGCGATCGCCTTTCCCGACGTGTCGCGGGCGCGGTTGCAGGATCTGGTCAAGGCGGGCCATGTCCGCCGCGACGGGGTGACGATCCTGGATTCGGCGGTGAAGGTCGGGCCGGGCACGGTGCTCGCGGTGGTGCTGCCCGAGGCGGTGTCGGCCGAGCCGCAGGCGGAGGCGGTCGACCTCGTCATCGCCTACGAGGACGACGACCTCGTCGTGATCGACAAGCCGGCCGGGCTGGTGGTCCATCCGGCGCCCGGGCACGCGGCCGGCACCCTCGTCAACGCGCTGATCGGCCATTGCGGGGCGAGCCTGTCGGGGATCGGCGGCGTGCGCCGGCCCGGCATCGTCCACCGGCTCGACAAGGACACGAGCGGGCTGATCGTCGTCGCCAAGAACGACGCCGCCCACAAGGGCCTCACCGCGCAGTTCGCCGACCACGGCCGCAACGGGCCGCTGGAGCGGGCCTATCTCGCCCTGGTCTGGGGCCTGCCCGAGCCGCGGGTGGGCACCATCGACGCCAACCTCGACCGCAGCCGCAAGAACCGCGAGAAGATCGCGGTGGTGCGCCCCGAGGAGGGCCGGCACGCGGTGACGCACTACGCGGTCGAGGCGGCCTACCCCGAGGCCGCCCTGGTCCGCTGCCGGCTCGAGACCGGGCGCACGCACCAGATTCGCGTGCACATGACCCATCGCGGGCATCCGCTCCTGGGGGATGCGGTCTACGGCGGCGCCTTCATCACCAAGGCGGCGCGGCTGTCGGAGACCGCGCAGGCCGCGCTGAAGGCCCTCCGGCGGCAGGCGCTGCACGCGGCGCTGCTCGGCTTCGCCCATCCGCGCACCGGCGAGCACCTCCGCTTCGAGAGCCCGCTCCCGCCGGAGATGACGCGGCTGGTGGCGGCGCTGGCGGAGCGCTGAGCCGCGTGGCCGCCGGGCCACGGTCAAGGACCAGCGTGTGAAACCGCACCGAGGCCCGCGACCGATCGTGACAGGTTCGACCTTCCGGAGGCGTGATGCGTTGAGGTCTATGTTCGCGTCGCGGACCTGCTACCGGCTCGGAGTTTTCCCCTCTACCATGGGGATTCGGAGAGCCGGCTTGAGAAGCGGTGCTCCGCACCAGAGTGTCCGCCCGCCAGGGGGACCATCGTCAAGGAGAATGCCATGGCCGGCGCATTGCCCGTGCTCGCCAACGAAGGTGGCCTGTCGCGCTACCTCGACGAGATCCGCAAGTTCCCGATGCTGGAGCCGACGGAAGAGTTCACGCTGGCCAAGAATTGGCGCGACGGCGGCGACCGCGAGGCGGCGCACCGCCTCGTCACCTCGCACCTGCGCCTCGTCGCCAAGATCGCCATGGGTTATCGCGGCTACGGCCTGCCGATCGGCGAGGTCGTGTCCGAGGGCAATGTCGGCCTGATGCAGGCGGTCAAGCGCTTCGATCCCGACAAGGGCTTCCGCCTCGCGACCTACGCGATGTGGTGGATCAAGGCGGCGATCCAGGAATATATCCTGCGCTCGTGGTCGCTCGTGAAGATGGGCACCACCGCCAACCAGAAGAAACTGTTCTTCAACCTGCGCAAGGCCAAGGGCAAGATCTCGGCGCTCGAGGAGGGCGACCTCAAGCCGGATCAGGTGGCGCAGATCGCGACCCGGCTCGGCGTGCCGGAGCAGGACGTGATCGACATGAACCGCCGCCTGTCCGGCGACACCTCCCTCAATGCGCCCCTGCGCGAGGAGGGCGAGGGCGAGTGGCAGGATTGGCTCGTCGACAACGCGCCGAGCCAGGAGACGGTGCTGGCCGGCGAGCAGGAAGGCCAGAACCGGCTTTCGGCGCTGCGCGACGCGCTTTCGGTGCTCAACGCCCGCGAGCGTCGCATCTTCGAGGCGCGGCGCCTCGCCGACGATCCGATCACCCTGGAGGACCTCTCGGGCGAGTTCGGCGTCTCGCGCGAGCGCGTCCGCCAGATCGAGGTGCGGGCGTTCGAGAAGGTCCAGGAAGCGGTCAAACGCAACCTCGCGACGCGGGAATTGCCGCGCATGGGTGCGTGACGCCGAGACCAGCGTCGGCGGCGACATCCGGGCATGTCCCCTCCCCCCATACGGGGAGGGCGGCACGGCCTTCCGTCGGAGCCGTCAGCTCACTTCCACTGGTCGAACGCCTCCTGCACCACCTGCGTGCCGGCGCTGCCCTTCTCGAAATTGAGCACGGCGCGCTGCCCGCTGGCGTAGCGGATCGCGATGTCGAACCAGGGCTTGTGCAGCAGCAGGTCGGTGTTGCGGTCGACGTCGCCGCGCAGCGACGACAGCCCGATCAGGAATAGGTTCTCCCGCACGCGGACCGGTAGGCCCGAGACCGGCGAACCGCGGGCGGCCTCGTCGTCCTTGGCCTGAAGCAGGCCGATATCCTGCACCGAGCGCTTCTCGCCGTCCGCGCCGGTGCCGGTGAAGACGAGATTGATCGTGTGCGAGGCCGGCAGGGTCTGGTCGAGGTTGCGCTGGATCGTCATCACTAGCGTCAGGCCGGCTTCCGGCACCGTCACCGTGGCGACGATCGCCGTCTCCAAGGGCTGGCCCTGCTCGCCGGGAACGGAATCGAGGCGCCAGACCACGCGGCCGGTCGTCGAGGTCGGCGCCGCGTTCTGGCCCGCGGTGTTCTCCTCGATTAGGACGGCGCGCTGCGCCACCGCGATCCCGGGTTGGCTCGGCGGGCTCGCGGGATTGCGCGACCCGGCCTGATCCGTCGCGACGGCCGGCGGCGATGCCTTCGGGGCGGGGTCGCCGCCGATCCGGTCCGAGAACTTCGTCTCGGCGCCCTCCGGCTGGGTTTCCGCCGTCTCGGCACCGCCGGAGGGCAGGTTCGCCGGCTTGTCGCGCAGCAGGAACGCCGCGACCGCGATCAGTCCGATCACCACCGTCAGGACGATGCCGACGAAGGCGTTGCGCAGCATCCGCGAGCGCCCGCCGCGCGGCGCCACCACGTCGATGCGCGGGCGCTGCCGCCCGTTCGCCGCATCGTTGGCGGCGATCGGATCGTCGACGGCCTCGGCCGGCTGGACCGCCGCGGGCTCCGGCTCGGGGATCGGATCCGGGCCCTTCGGCTTGCGCGCGGTGATCGGCACGGCGGCCTCGCGCGGCTCCTCCGGCGGCTTCGGCAGGAAGGACGGGGCCGGAGCCGGCGGGAGGAACGGCGTGGCTTCGGGCCGCGAGTTCGGCGTCAACACCGGGCGCAAGCGGCGCTGCGGCTGGTTCGATGC
>NZ_VRVH01000001.1:0-81820 GCF_008040095.1 Methylobacterium sp. WL6
TACAATCACGCTCGTCGGCTCAAGACCCTGCGGGGCCTGACACCCACCGAGTTCATCCTGAACGCCTGGACGAAAGAGCCCAATCGCTTCAGGATCGACCCGTCACACCTCATCCCGGGACCATACACCTAGCCCTGCGGCGCGGGCATGGGCGACGATGCTGCGACGGGCGGCTTCATCGGGATCGCTGGGCTGCCAGACGAGCGCGGGCAGCGCACGGGCAAAATGGACGGCGTGCTCGCCGGACCCACTCGCGATCTCGACGACGATGCCGCTGGGCGGGAGAACGCGCTTGAGGACTTCGGCGATAGGGGCAGCGTTGCGGGCCACGGCCGGCGAGAACAGGGCGTTGGGCATGGAGCTCTTCTAAGGGCAGCCGATGCCAACCGCATGCCCTTTCGTGGCGGCAGGCCTGCTCCGAGGCAACGACGCGGCTTCAATTCATGGCGCGCAGCTGCGGCGAGGGCGGATCGCGGTCGGGGTGAGATGCTGATGGCTCCTCAAACGGAGTTTCGTCATACCTTCGACCAGTGACACCATCCGTCGACCTTGGGACCTCGGCCGCCTCGTCGGCCCCAAGCCGCCGTTTAAGCCCAAGCACATCTGGGCGATCCGCACCCGCCTGCAGCACGAGGGCCGCATTCGCGATCTCGCCCTGTTCAACACCGCCATCGACAGCAAACTCCGCGGCTGCGACCTCGTCCGCCTGCGTGTGGCCGACGTCCACCTCGGCGACGGCATCCGCCTGCGTACCACCATCGTGCAGCAGAAGACTGCCCGGCCTGTACCCTTCGAACTGACCGAGACGACCCGCGAGGCGCTTGCGGCTTGGCTGAAGCTGCGTGGTCTACGTGCCGGGGACTGGCTGTTCCTGAGCCGAAGCCGGCCGGGCGAGCATCTCACGACGCGCCAGTATGGCCGGCTCGTCGATGAGTGGGTGGCGCTGATTGGGCTCGACCCCGCGGGCTACGGCACGCACAGCCTGCGCCGGACAAAGGTCGCGCTCATCTACCGGCGAACGGGCAACCTGCGAACCTGCCAGCTGCTTCTCGGGCACACCAAGCTGGAGAGCACAGTGCGCTATTCGGCATCGAGGCAGACGACGCGCTGGTTATGTCCGAGCAGACTGACATTTGAAGAAGATCGCAGCGGCCTACTGCAGGCCGCTGCGCCCAGTTCTCTGCCGTCCCATAAGTGAGCCAAGCAGCGGATTGGGTCTGACCGGAAATAGATCGTGCGCTTCCAAGTAAGTGCGGCTGAAGAATAAGACGCTCGCCTGGGAGGTTTTAGAACGGGAGGAGTCGCCGATAGCGCGCAATTTTCACGAGCGCAACGAGTGACGAGGCCAGGTATGTGAGGGCGGCGGCGCGCAGTACAGTGCGGGCACCGGGCATGTCGCTGGCGTCGAGGAAGCGACCTGTTTCCAGAATGGGCAGGGCCCGGCGGAAGCTTGCATCGAGTTCGACGGGTAGCCTCAGGAAGTGGAATAGGAGGCGAACGCCGAGGAGCGCGATGCCGATACCCACCTGTAAGGCGAGCAGGACAGACGAATGGACGAAGGCTAGCACCACTGGCGCAGTCATCATCACTACGGCCGCGGCGAACTCGAAGCCCCGCACGACCGGTGCGAACTTCACCCGCGCTGCGAGGAGCCGGTCCCCCGCCGCGTGCTGGAGCGCGTGGGCGACCTCGTGCGCCGCGACCGCGACTGCCGTGATCGAGCGGCCATCATAGTTTTCCGGCGATAGCCGCACGATGTTCGCGACCGGATCGTAGTGGTCGGCTGGCGCGATCTCGACGGGGACGTGCTCCAGCTGTGCCAGGTTAAGCAGATGGCGGGCGAGTTTGCCGCCAGTCCCGGGCAAGTCCGGCCGCTCCGTGGCGTGTTGCTGCATCGCCCGGCGCACCCACCAATGGGGGCCGAACACGAAACCGAACAGGAGGGCGGCGCCAAGCGCTATGAGGACGGGCACGAGCGATATGTAGGCATGCGGCCGTAGCTGTGGAAGCGCGACGCCTTATACGAGATGTTCACCGCCCAACAATCGCGCGACACGTGTCAAAGACCGGATTGGGTGGCAACCGGACTTTGACCGTCTGTCCAGAAGCAGACCTTCCGCATCCGACCCAACCCATTCGTCGGGATTGCCGTTAGCGCTTACCGAAAGCATCCGTCAGTCTGTCGTCTGGGAGCTTCGGCCGTCTCGCAGGCCGTCGTGCTATTAGGGCTGAATAGGCTGCAGGCCCGGCACCGCCGCGAGGAGCGAGCGAGTGTAGGCGTGATCCGGCTGCCGGAAGAGGTCGGCCGTGGGCCGCATCTCCACGATAGCGCCGCGATGCATCACGGCGATGCGGTCGCAGATCTTGGCCGCGACGCGCAGGTCGTGGGTGATGAACAGCATCGCGAGGTTCAGGCGCTGCTTGAGGTCTTCCAGCAGGTCGAGCACCTGCGCCTGAACCGAGACGTCGAGGGCCGAGACCGCCTCGTCGGCCACGAGCACGTCTGGCTCCATTGCCAGCGCCCGGGCGATGCCGATGCGCTGGCGCTGGCCGCCGGAGAAGGCATTGGGGTAGCGCTCGGCCGCGCTCGCCGACAGGCCAACGAGGTCGAGGAGCTCGCGGGCCCGGGCGCGGGCCTCCCGCCGAGGCGTACCGTGCGCGATCGGGCCGGCGGTGATGATCTGCTCGACGGTGCGGCGCGGGTTCAGGGACGCGAACGGGTCCTGAAAGATCATCTGGATGCGCCGGCGCTCGTCACGCAGCGCGCGCGGCGCCAGCGCTGTGTATTCGAGGCTGCCGAGGCGCACCGTGCCCCGGTCTGGCTCGATCAGCCGGATCGCGAGGCGCGCGGTGGTGGACTTGCCGGAGCCGGATTCGCCGACGAGGCCGAGGGTCTCCCCGCGGCGGACGTCGAAGGCCACCTCCTTGACCGCCGCGACCACACGCGGCTTGCCGAACAGGCCGGCGCGCGTGGCGTAGGTCTTGGTCAGGCCAATGGCCGAGAGGGCGAGGGGCTCGGCCTCGCGAGAGACGCGCGCCGGCGGCACCAGACTCGGCACCGCCGCGAGCAGGGCCTGGGTGTAGGGGTGCTGCGGATGCTGAAGGACGGTCTCGGCGCTGCCTTGCTCCACCAGTCGCCCGCGCTGGAGTACGGCGACATGGTCGGCGATGTTCGCCACCACGCCGAAATCGTGGGTGATGAACAGGACGCTCATGCCGCGCCGCCGCTGCAGGTCGCGGATCAGCGTGAGGATCTGGGCCTGAGTAGTGACGTCGAGCGCCGTGGTCGGCTCGTCGGCGACGAGGATCGAGGGCTCGAGGGCCAGCGCCATGGCGATCATCGCGCGCTGGCGCTGGCCGCCGGAGAGCTGGTGCGGGTAGGCGCGCACGATCTGCCCCGGATCGGGCAGGCCGACCTCGGTGGCGAGCGCGACGGCCCGAACCCTGCGCTCGGCCGGCGTCAGGAGGCCGTGCGCCTCGAACATCTCGGCGATCTGGTCGCCGATGCGCATGACCGGGTTGAGGGCCGTCATCGGCTCCTGGAACACCATGGCGATGCGGCGACCGCGAAGGCTGCGCCAGCCGCGCTCGTCCAGGGTGAGCAGGTCTCGCCCCTCGAACAGGATCTCCCCGCCGACCGGCTTCAGCGCGCGGGGCAGGAGGCCGGTGAGCGCGTAGGCGCTCATCGACTTGCCCGAGCCCGACTCGCCGACGACGCAGAGGATCTTGCCCGGCATCAGGTCGAGGGAGAGGTCCTCGACCGCGTGGGGACGGTCCGAGCCCTTCGGCAGCGCCAGGGTGAGATTCCGGATACGGACGACGGGCTCGCTCATGCTCAGGCTCCCTTGAGGGCTTCGCGCCGGGCGAGCACCGCCGGCCCGGTCGCGGCGAGGTCCCAGTAAAGGCCCGCCATCAGCATCAGGGCCTCTCGCGAGGGCGGCCCGAGCAGGTGCTCGTCGGGGCCGTGCTGGAGGCAGGCCGGGTAGGAATGCGGCACCCACAGGGTCGGCAGGCCGAGGATCTTTGAAAAGGCGTCGTTGGGCAGCGAGCCGCCGAGGTTCGGCAGCAGGGCCGGCCGCTTGCCCGTGCTCTCGGCGATCGAGGCCAGCGCCCAGTCGACCCACGGGTCCTCGACGGGGAGCCGGGTGGCGCGGAACACCTCCGTGCGCGCGGCACGGACCTCGACCATCGGGTAGCCGTGGGCGTCGAGATGGGCGCGCAGGGCCGGCAGGATGCCTTCCCAGTCGGTGCCGACGACGAAGCGCAGCTGCAGCGTCGCCTTGGCGGTGGGCGGCACGGCGTTGAGCGGTCCGTCCGGGTCGCCGGTCTTAAAAGCCAGCACCTCGAGGGTGTTCCAGCCGAACACGCGCTCGGCCGCGGTCAGTCCCGGCTCGCCCCAATCAGCGTCGATCTTCGGCGCGGTCGGATCGGTGCCCACAGTGATGTCGGCCAACGCCGCCCGCACGTTGTCGGGGAGCGCCGGTGGCCGCAGGGCGTCGAGAAGGATCTTGCCGCGTCCGTCGACGAGGGTCGCGATGGCGTTGGCCAGCACCGTGCCGGGGTTGCGCAGCAGGCCGCCCCAGTTACCGGAATGGTGGCTGCCCTCACGCAGGTCCAGCACCATCTCGAAGGTGTAACCGCCGCGCGAGCCCAGGAAGACCGTCGGCCGCTCGGCGCTGACGCGGGGCCCGTCCGAGGCGATAAGCACGTCGGCCTTGAGCGCCGCGGCCTCGGCGCGGCAGAGGTCGCGCAGGCCCGGCGAGCCGGCTTCCTCGCCCATCTCGATCAGCAGCTTGGTGTTGAAGCCGAGGCGCCCGTCGCGCGCCGCCATCACCGCCGCCAGCGCGCCGAGGTTGAGGAGGTGCTGGCCCTTGTTGTCGGCGGTGCCGCGGCCGTACCAGCGCTCGCCCTCGATGGTCACGGTCCAGGGGTCGAGGCCGTCGCGCCACTGCTCGGGATAGCCCCGCACGGTGTCGCCGTGGCCGTAGATCAGCACCGTGGGCAGCGCGTCGCCCTCGTGGCGCTCGGCGATGAGGAACGGGCCGTGGACGCCGTCCGGGTTGTCGAGGATGCGGCTGGTGAAGCCGAGCGGCGCGATCCGCGGCACCAGGAAGTCGGTGAGGTAAGCCTTCAGCTTCGGCAGCTGCCCCGAGGTCTGGCTCTCGGTCGGGCGGGCGACGGCGTCCTGCAGCACGCTGAGGAAGCCGCCCTCGTCGTAGTGGCGCGCGGCGCGCGCGATCGCGTCGTGTCGGGACATGGGCTCACTCGATCTCGGTGCGGTGGGGTTTTTTGCGGGGCAAGGGGGGCTCAGCGCCGCCCCTCGGGGGCGGTGACGTCGCGGATGCCGTCGCCGAGCAGGTTGATCGCCAGGACGAGGATCAGGAGCGCGACGCCCGGGATGGTGATCACCCAGGGCTGGAAGAACATGTACGGCTTGCCCTCGGCGATCATCAGGCCCCAGGACGGCAGCGGCGGCTGCACGCCGAGGCCGAGGAAGGACAGGGCGGCCTCGAGCAGGATGGCGTGCGCCATCTCCAGGGTCGCCACCACGATGAGCGCGTTGAGGATGTTCGGCAGCACCTCCTGGAACAGGATGCGGGCCGGGGAGAAGCCCGTTGCGCGGGCCGCGGCGATGAAATCCTGGTCGCGGATCTGCCGGGTCGCCGCGCGGGTGACCACGGCGAAACGGTCCCAGAGCAGGAAGCCGAGCACCACCACCACCACCTTCAGCGAGCCGCCGACGAGGGAGGCCATGGCGAGCGCGACCAGCACCACCGGCATGGCCAGCCGCGTGGTCACGACGTAGCTCACCACCGCGTCGACCCGGCCGCCGAAATAGCCGGCGCAGATGCCGAGCGTCGTGCCGATCACGCCCGAGATGGCGGCCGCCGCGATCCCGATCAGCAGGGAGATCTGGCTGCCGTAGATCAGGCGGCTGAGGTAGTCGCGCCCGAGCTTGTCGGTGCCGAGCACGTGGTCCCACGTGCCCTTCGTCTGCCAGATCGGCGGGATCAGGCGCCGCGAGACGTCCTGGGCGTAGGGATCGTGGGGCGCGATCAGCGGGGCGGCGAGCGCGCAGAGCAGGATGGTCCCGAGGATGCCGGCACCGATCACAAAGCCGCCGTGGCGGAGACCGCGCCGAAGCGCCAGGGCGGTGGGCGAGCGGGCGGCGGGCAGCGCCGCCGGCCTATCGGCCGGGAGGGCCGCCGGCGTCTCGGGCAAGCCGGCGCTGAGCGGGGAAGCGGATGGCTGGAGGGTCATTGGCGCAGCCGGGGATCGAGGAAGGCGTTCAGGAGGTCGGCGGCCAGCGTCAGAGCGATGTAGATCATCGCTAAAACCAGCACGATCGCCTGCACCACCGGGAAGTCGTTGCGGGTGATGGATTCCCAGGCGAGCTGGCCGAGCCCCTGGAGCGAGAACACCGCCTCGATCACGATCGAGCCGCCGAGCATGAAGCCGAACTGGACGGCGGCGAGCGCGATCACCGGAATCACGGCGTTGCGCAACGCATGCCGGATCAGGATCTTTCGCGGCGGCAAACCTTTGGCGCGGGCGGTCCTGACATAGTCCGAGGCCAGCACTTCGAGCATGCCGTTGCGGGTCAGCCGCATCACCGCCGGCATGGCGTAGTAACCGAGCGCGATCGCCGGCAGCACGAAGTGCTTCCAGGTCGTGTTGCCGGAGACCGGCAGCCAGCGCAGGTTCACCGAAAAGATCATGATCAGGTTCAGGCCGAACCAGAAGCTCGGCATGGCCTGGCCCAGCACCGAGACCGAGAGGGCGGCCCGGTCGATCCAGGTGTCGCGCCGGACCGCGGCGAGCACCCCGAGGGGGATGGCCACGAAGAGCGCCACGGCCAGGGCCACCACGCCGAGGAACAGGGTGATCGGCAGGCGGGCAGCGAGCAGGTCGATCACGCTCTCGCGGAAGTAGAACGAGTTGCCGAAATCGAGCCGGATCGCCCGGCCCGCCCAGGCGGCGAACTGAGCCAGAAGGGGCTGGTCGAGCCCGTACTGGACCCGGATCGCCTCGACCTGGACGGAGGTCGCCTCCGGCCCCGCGATCGCGGTGGCCAGGTCCCCGGACAGGTGCAGCAGCATGAAGCTCGCCACCGACACCGTCACGGCGACCGCCAGGGCCACCAGACTTCGTTGGATCATGAATCGCAGCATGGTCCGGCTCCCTCGGTCGGTCGGCGGTCGGTCGGCTTCAGGCGCCGGCCGTCACTTCCATTGCGCCGCGTAGAAGCGCGGCAGCTCGTCGGGCTGCGCCGTGAAGGTCAGGTCCGACGTGAAGGCGTAGTTCGTCGAGTACGAGAACAGCGGCAGGGCGTAGGCCTGGCCGGCGATGCGCTTGAGCGCTTCGGCGTACTTGACCTTCCGCACCGCAGGGTCGGTCGCCCCGTCCCCGGCTTGGAGAGCCGCGATAGTCTCGGGGTCCTTGGTCAGATCCTCGTCGCCGCCGCGGAAGTAGACGCCCGTGAAGGCCGAGACGTCGAGGACCGAGAACGACCCCCAGGTCTGGAAGGCGATCGAGACCTTGCCGCCGCGGATGAGGTCGCGGAGCGCCGCGTAGCGCAGGTAGTTCAGCCGGGCGGTGATGCCGACGGCGCGCAGGTAGCCGATCACGGCCTCGGCGTAGTCGCGCTCGCGGTAGGCGCCGAGATCGATCTCGAAGCCGTTCGGGTAGCCCGCCTCCTTGAGGAGCGCCTTGGCCTTGGCCGGATCGTAGCTGTAACGCGGCACGCCCTCGTCGGTGCAGCCGAACTGGTCGATGAAGCAGGCCGCGTTCATCACCCGGCTCCCGCCGCGCACGAGGTTGTCCACCATGGCCTTGCGGTCGACGGCGTACGAGATCGCCTGCCGGACGCGGGGATCCTTCAGGGGCGAGTTCTCCTTGGCCCGGCCGAGGGTGTCGAACTGCAGAAAGCCGACCCGCATGGTTTCGGCGCTGAGGACCGAGACGTTGGGGGCGCCCTTCAGCTGGTCGGCCTGATCGCTCGGCACGCGCCAGATCCAGTCGATGCCGCCGGTGACGAGCTCGGCCATGCGGCTGTCGGCGTCGGGGATGACGCGGAACTCGAGCTTGCCGATCTTGGCCGCGCCGATCGGGCTGCCGGGCCAATACTTGGCGAAGCGCTCCATCTTGACGCCGCGCCCGTTCTCGACCGCGGTGATGCGGTAGGGGCCGGTGCCGACCGGCGCCTTGGCGAAGCCGTCGAGGCCTACGCGTCTGAAATAGGCCGCCGGGAAGATCGGGGTCGGGCCGGCGAGGTATTCGAGCGCCGCCGGGAAGGCCGCCTTCAAATGGATGCGGACCGTGTGGGCGTCGACGACCTCCGTCGACTTCATCCAGTCGACGTTCTGCTTCGTCACCGTGCGGGCTTCCGGCGTCAGCACGTAGTTGAAGGTGAAGGCCACGTCTTCCGGGCCGAAGGCGTCGCCGTTGTGGAAGGTCACGCCCTCACGCAGGGTCAGTTCCAGGGTGACGGGATCGACCCACCGCCAAGAGGTGGCCAGCATCGGCTGGTAGGTGCCGGTCTTCGGGTCGCGGTAGATCAGAGTGTCCCAGACGTTGCGGGCCAGGATGACGCCCTCGCGGGCGCTGTTGTGGTAGGGGCTGACGTTTTCCGGCTCGGTGTCGGAGGCGTAGACCAGGGTGTCGTTCGCCTTGCCGGCGAGGGCCGGGACACTGGCGGCCAGCATCAGCAGGGTGAGCGCGGCGCGTGCCGTGGAGCCGTGTCTCGCCATGATCCCGCTCGCCATGATGTCGGTCCTTTTCGCCCGTCCGCGCGGTCGGCCTCGTGCCGGCCGCCTCGGCCTGCCGCTTTTTTCGTCGTGCCATGGTGTTGTGCAATTGGCATCGCAACAAGTAGAATTTCGCGATTGCTGCGGTGCCGTTTCGGCAATCGACAGGTTTCCATGAACGTTTCGGGCCTCCGCTACGTCTTGGCCGTCGCCAGAACCGGGTCGATCGCCGCGGCGTCGACGCACTTGAACATCGCGGCGTCGGCGATCAGCCGGCAGATCTCCAACCTCGAGAGCGAACTCGGCTGCGTCCTCTTCGAGCGGCGCCCGCGCGGCATGGTGCTGAGCCCGGCCGGGGAGCTGCTGGCGGAACACGCGCGCCAGACCCTCCTGCGCGCCGAGCAGGTCGCGGCTGACATCCAGGAATTGCAGGGCCTCGCGCGCGGCTTCATCCGCGTCGCCACCTCGGAGGGCTTCGCCCTCGATCTGCTGCCCAACGCGATCGCGGAGTTCCACGCCGCCCATCCGGGCATCCGCTTCGAGGTGCAGATGTTGCCCCCCGCCCAGGTCACGCACGTCGTGGCGGCGGGCGACGCCGACATCGGCATCACCTTCGCGCTCGCCCCCTCGAGCCTGATCGCGGTCGCCTACGACAACGCCGTCGAGATGGTGGCGCTCAGTGCCCCCGATCATCCCCTGGCGCGCCGACCCGCGATCCGGCTCGCGGACCTGAAGGCCTACCCGATCGCGGTGCCGACCCTCGACACCACCGCTCGCCGGGTCTTCGACGCGGCCTGCCTCGCGGAGGGCATCACCATCGAGCCGACGCTCACGGCCAACATCCTTTCCGCCCTGCTGCCCTTCGTCCGGCGGACGAAGGGGCTCGCGCTGATGTCGGCCCTCACGGTGCAGACGCCGGTGCGCCTCGGCGAGCTCGTCTGCATCCCGGTGCATGCGCGGATGAGCCTGATGCGGGGCATCCAGGTCCAGGTGATGCGCGACCGCAAGCTGCCGCACGCCGTCCAGGCCTTCCTGCGCCGGCTCGTCGCCGCGCTGCCGCCGACGGAGCCCGGCGGCGTCTGACATCGGTCGGCCGGTCCGGCGCAAGTCGGCTCAGCCGTTTCGGAAGGTGTAGCTGTAGCCGTTGAGCGCCGGGGCGCCGCCCAGATGGGCGTAGAGCACCTTCGCGCCCTTGGGGAAGAAGCCCTTCCGCACGAGGTCGATCATCCCCTGCATCGACTTCCCCTCGTAGACGGGGTCGGTGATCATGCCCTCCAGCCGGGCCGAGAGGCGGATCGCGTCCACCGTCTCCTTCGAGGGCACGCCGTAGACCGGGTAGGCGTAGTCCTCGTTGAGCACGATGTCGTCCTCGGCGATCGCCCGCGCGCCGACGAGGGCGGCGGTGTTTTTTGCGATCTCCAGCACTTGAGCCTTGGTCTGGGCGGGCGTGCAGGAGGCGTCGATGCCGATGACGTTGCGGGCGCGCCCGTCGGCGGCAAAGCCCACCACCATGCCGGCATGGGTCGAGCCGGTGACGGTGCAGACCACGATGTAGTCGAAACGCAGGCCCATCTCGGCCTCCTGGGCGCGGACCTCCTCGGCGAAGCCGACGTAGCCGAGCCCGCCGAACTTGTGCACCGAGGCGCCGGCGGGGATCGCGTAGGGCTTGCCGCCCTTGGCCTTCACGTCCTCCAGGGCCCTGGTCCAGCTCTCGCGGATGCCGATGTCGAAGCCGTCGTCGACGAGCTGCGTCTCGGCGCCCATGATGCGGGACAGCATGATGTTGCCGACCCGGTCGTAGACGGCATCCTCGTGCGGGACCCAGGCCTCCTGGATCAGCCGGCACTTCATGCCGATCTTGGCGGCGACCGCCGCGACCATGCGGGTGTGGTTCGACTGCACACCGCCGATCGAGACCAGGGTGTCGGCCCCGCTCGCGATGGCGTCGGGCACGATGTACTCGAGCTTGCGCAGCTTGTTGCCGCCGTAGGCGAGGCCCGAATTGCAATCCTCGCGCTTGGCGTAGATCAGCACGTCGCCGCCGAGATGGGCCGTCAGCCGCGGCAGGTGCTCGATCGGGCTCGGGCCGAAGGTCAGGGGATAACGCTCGAACTTCGACAGCATGGGCGACGTCCTTTGTTGGTCAGCCCGAGAAAGCTAGCAAAGTCGGTGCGGAAGGTGCTCTCGAAATGCGCCGTCGTTTCCTGCTGCGATGAGACGACCGGCGGTCTTAGCCGAAAGATCGTTGCGCCATCACCCATTGGAATGGAAGGATCGTTCATAAGCGCTCGGCGAGGGCGAACGAGCCGGGAGCTTCGCCGACGGCTTTATGATGGGCGGCCGCATGTGCGATGCCGTCCGGGCCCGGTGGACGAGGCCAGCCGCACGGCCGCCGATTCGTCCCCGGCCGGCTCGGCGCGACGCCCCGGCGATCCGAGCCGATTTCCGTCACAGGACACCGCCCGTATGAGCGCCGCCTGCACGCCCCCGCTCGACCTCCCCGACGCCGTGCGGGATGCCAAACCCACGGTCTGGCGCAACCCGCGCCTGGGCCGAGCCGCCGAGATCCTGCCGGGCCTGACCTTCGGCCTCGCGGAGGTCGCGGCCGCCGAGGCGCGCTGGGGCCGCTTCGATCCGCTCCTCGCCAGGCTGTTTCCCGAACTGGCGACCGGCCGGATCGATTCGGCTCTCCTGCCGCTCTCCGCCGACTTGGCCGCCCTGGTGTCGGGACGCCCGGGGGCCTCGGCTTGGGTGAAGGCCGACCACGACCTCCCGATCACCGGCTGCATCAAGGCGCGGGGCGGCGTCTACGAGGTGCTGGTCGAGGCCGAGCGGCTCGGCCTCGCGGCGGGCTGGCTGTCGGGCGCGCCCTCCTATGCCCGCCTCGCCGACCCGGATGTCCGGGCGGCCTTCGGCGCCCACACGATCGCGGTGGGAAGCACCGGCAACCTCGGGTTCAGCGTCGGGGTGATCGCCCGCGCCCTCGGCTTCCAGGTCGAGGTGCACATGTCCCACGACGCCAAGGCGTGGAAGAAGCGCCGCCTGCGCGACCTCGGCGCCCGGGTGGTGGAGCATGCCGGCGATTACGGCAGCGCCGTCGCCACCGCGCGGGTCGCCTTCGAGGGCCGCGCCGACGCGCACTTCGTCGACGACGAGAGCTCGGTGGACCTGTTCCTCGGCTACGCAGCGGCGGCCTTCGACCTGCAACGCCAGCTCGAGGCGGCGGGCGTGAGCGTGGACGCGGCCCATCCCCTGTGCGTCTACCTCCCCTGCGGCGTCGGCGGCGCCCCGGGCGGCGTCACCCTCGGCCTGAAGCTGCTCTACGGCGACGCCGTGCGCTGCGTCTTCGTCGAGCCCGTCGCCGCGCCCTGCATGCTCGTGCAACTCGCCGCAGGCTCGGCGCGGTCGGTGAGCGTCTACGAGATCGGCCTCGACAACCGGACCGCGGCGGACGGCCTGGCCGTGGCCGCCGCCTCGATGCTGGTGGCCGGCACCGTCGGCGCCCTCGTCGAGGCCGTGGTGACGGTGAGCGACGCCGACCTGTTCGCCTGGCTGCGCGATCTCTGGGACCGGGCGGGCTTGCGCCTCGAGCCGTCGGCGGCGGCGGCCTTCGCGGCGGTGGGGCCGGCCTGCGGCGTCCTGCCGGACGTCGCCCACGCGACGCACGTCGTCTGGACCACCGGCGGGGCGCTGCTGCCGGAGGCGGAGTTCCAGGCCGCCCTCGCGCAAGCGGCTTGAAATCAAGCAGCGGAGGCTGAGTGCTCAATCCAATGAAGGCCTGTCGTTCAATAGGCCGCGGCGCCGGCGCCATACGGCAGACGTCATAACGTGCCGGGGCCGCCGTTCGTCCGGTTTTTTGGGAATTCGCCGACAGCTGTCCGACCGCTTTCCACCCGACGCGGTCGTAAAGCGGACAGACGGGTTCCGACCCATCCCGGTCGTAAAAGCCGGTCATGGCGACACCGCGGAAGCGGACAGCCGCCTCGTTGCCCGTCCGACGAAACGTCGGTCCAAGATGTACCTATTCAGAAGCAGCTCTTTCATCGCGGGAGAGCCGAAGGCGTAGCGTGGTCTTGAGCGCGCCGCGGAGGCATGACCGCAGCCTACAGCCGGATTCCGCGGACTGAACCCACAAAGTTGCCCCAAGCCGCCGCTAGCGTGGTACCTCGGCGCGATCGCGGCACATGCGCAACCCTGAAGCGAACGTTCGGTGCGCATCCTCGTTCTCGAAGACGACCCCGTGCTTTCGGACGGCCTGGTCTCAGGGTTGTCGTTGCATGGCATGACCGCGGACTGCGTTGCCACATGCGGGGACGCGATGTCGATCTTCGATGCGACGCATTACAGCGCGGCGATCTTGGATTTGATGCTGCCCGACGGCTCCGGACTGGACGTGCTAAGCCACATCCGCGCGCGGGACGACGCCACACCGGTCATGGTCCTCACCGCGATCGACGCCGTCGCCGACCGGATCGCCGGGCTCGACCGCGGCGCGGACGACTACATGGGCAAGCCGTTCGACCTGGGCGAGCTCGCAGCCCGGCTTCGTGTCATGATCCGGCGGGCGGCAGGACGCGCCTCTGCAACCTTCGCGTGGTGCGACCTCACGATCGACTTGAGCAGCCGGTTGGTCGCGCGGGCGGGCGTCGCGCTTAACCTTTCGCGCCGGGAGTTCGCCTTGCTGGAGGCGCTGATCGAGCGGCCCGGCCGTGTGTTGTCCCGAAGCCAGCTGGAAGCCCGCCTCTACGGCTGGAACGAGGAGATCGGCAGCAACGCGCTTGAAGTTCATGTCCACAATCTGCGCGCCAAGATCGGACGGGACGCGGTCGAGACCGTGCGCGGCCTCGGCTACCGCATCCGGGAGGAGCGTGCGTGAACTCCCTGCGCATGCGCCTGTTCGTTACCTTGGTCACGGCAACCGGGCTGGTCTGGCTCGCCGCCATCGCCTGGACCTATGTCGACAGCCGCGCCCAGTTCGAGAGCATCCTCGACCGCCGCCTCATGGAGGCGGCCCGCATGGTCGACAGCTTGTTCACGCCGGCGCGGGCGGGGGCCGCACGGCAGGTGGCCGGAAACGGCGACGCCCTTGCGCGGGTGGTGCGTTACGACCGTCATCTCAGCTGCCAGATCTGGTCCCTGGACGGGCGCCTGATCGACGCCTCGGACGGGTCGCCAGATCCGGTCTTGTCGGACCAGCACGAAGGGTTCTCGAACCGCGTGGTCGAGGGTCAAGCTTGGCGTGTCTACGCCCTGTCCGACCCGGCCAAGGGCTTCCGCATCCTCGTGGGCGACAATCTCGGGCAGCGGCGGCAACTGGAGCACGGCTTGGTCGAAAGCCTGCTGCTCACCGCCGGTTGCGTTCTGCCGATCCTGGCGCCGCTCATCTGGCTCAGCGTCGGCCGGGGCCTGCGGCCGTTGAACCGCGCGACCCGCGACCTCGCCGCCCGGGATGCCGACAACCTGGAGCGGGTCGAGACCGGCCGAATGCCGTCGGAGATCCGGCCGCTGGTCGATGCGCTGAACCGGCTGTTCGGTAAGGTCGCGGCTGCGCGCGAACACGAGCGCGCCTTCCTGGCCTATGCGGCGCACGAGTTGCGGACGCCGCTGGCCGGCCTGAAGACGCAGGTTCAAGTGGCCATGCAGGCGCCCGGCGCCGCCATGCGGGATGCCGCCCTCGCCCAGACCCTGCGCGCGGTCGATCAATCGGCACGCCTCGTCGAGCAACTTCTGACGGTTTCACGCCTCGACAGCGGCGGGCGCCCAGCCACCATCGCCTGGATCCCCGTGGAGGAGCGCCTGCGCGATCTGCTTGCAGGGATGGGCGGCGTGCCGACGTCGGAGCGCGTCGCCTTCGCGCCCGCCCTCATCGAGCTCGAGATCCAAATGGACGAGGACCTGTTCGACCTCGCCATGCGCAACCTGATGGAGAACGCCCTGTCGATGACCCCGCCGGAGGGGGCGATCACCTGGGATGCCGCGCTCGGCGCGGATGGAAGCGCCACCCTGTCGATCACCGACGAGGGACCCGGCATTGCCGAGTCGGAGCGCGCCCTGGTGATCCAGCGCTTCGTGCGCGGCAGCCGGCGGGCGAAGCTCGGCAGCGGCCTCGGCCTCTCGATTGTCACCATGGCGCTGATGCAATCCGGCGCCCGCCTGCACCTCGACGGACGGGACGGCGGCCCCGGCCTGAAGGCGAGCGCGATCTTCGGCCCCGGGCTCGCCAGGCGTGCCCCGCCCGCTACGGCTCGCCTTTGACCCGGGCGAGGTAGTCGACGATCACCCGCGCATCCTCCGGCGTGATCGGAGCCTTGTAGGCGGTGATCATCTTGTCGACGACCGCATGCCACTCCTCCCGCGAGAGGGCGGGCTGGTTCAGGGTGTGGTCGGCGGAGTGACAAGCCGTGCAGTTCGACGCGATGACGTCGGAGCCCGGCCCGGCGGGGAAACCAACATCGTCGCCGAAGGGCAAGTCGATTTCGGGCGTCGGGCGAAGCTCCAGCGGCGCGGCGGCGAAGGCCGGCACCGGGCCGGCAAGAAAGCCGGCAATGAGCGCGGCCAGCAGGGTGGTGCGGAGGGATCGGGACATGGTCGCGCTCACCCCTCAGGCCGCCACGAGGTCGAGGGTCTCGACTTGGTTGGACATGTACCCCCCCGGGTTCCAGACGCGCCGCATCGGCTGCATCACCCGGTCGGTGTTGATGCAGCGGGCCATCACGGTGTGCGCCCCGCGAGCGGGGAGGCTGATCGTGGCCTGCCATTGCCGGAAGCTGTAGGTGCCCTCATCCTTGCCAAGGGTCGTGGGCTGCCAGGTCCGGCCGCCATCGAGCGACAGGTCCACCGCGGCGACCCCGCGGTCGCCCCCGAAGGCGATGCCGCGCACCGGTTGCGGCACCCCGACCGGGACGATGTCGCCCGGCTTGAGGTTGGTCACGAATGCGCGGGGCAGGTTCCGGGTGATCGGGATCATGCCGAAGCCCTTCTGCCCGAGCTCGACCGTGTAGTGGGGCGTATCCGGCACCCGGTAGCTCCGGGTCGTCCAGACGCTCGGGTCGGGGTGGTCTGTCACTTCGATGTCGTCGAGCATCTTGATCCAGTAGACGGCTGACCAGCCGGGGACGATGAGCTTGAGCGGGAAGCCGTTGAGCATCGGCAGTTGTTGGCCGTTCATCGCAAAGGCCAGCATGACCTCGCCGTCGCGGGCGTGATCGATGTCCAGAGCCTTCACGAATTTCGGTGCGTCAGGCAGCTGCGGCTCATCGAGGCCGCCGAACTGCACATGGGTGGCCCCGGCCTTCACGCCGGCGCGATCAAGGACATCCTTGAGGCGCACACCGGCATAGAGAGCGTTGCTCATGGAGCCGTTCGCCCATTGGGCACCGGCGACCCGGGGCTGCGCGTAGAGACGCGAATTGCCAGCGCACTGGCTGACCGCCGCGATCTCGAAGCGCGGCAGATCGTGGATCAACTCACGCAGCGACAGCGCCTGCGACCGCTCGACGAGGCCGTGGACCTTCAGGGCGAAGCTGTCGGTGTCGATGCGAGTCGGGAAGGTGGCCCAATGCCAGCTGACGAAGTGCTGGTCGTTCGGGGTGAACACGCCGGTGTCGAAGACCTCGAACGGCGTCTCCAGCCAAGGCGGCCGGGTGCGCTGGACGATCATACGCCCCTTCTCGGGATATAACGTAGTCATGGGCCGGGTGCTCGGGCCGCCCGGGATATGAAAATCAAAGGTGTCGGCGCGAGCTCGGCCGGCGAGCAGGCCCATCCCGCCGAGGGCGGCGGCCGACAGGAGGCCGCGACGGCTCGGAGACGATAACGTGGTGTGTTGAGGCATCGAATCCAAAGTTCCGCTGAGCCGGAGCCCAAGAGGCCGGCGCAGGGTCTCCGCGCCCCTCAGCTTAAGGGCACCTTAAATGCGCTGCGGCTCGTCTTGGAACGTGGATGGGTGAAGCGAGGCGTGAGGCTAGTCGCACCAACAGCCGAGCCGCGTTTCCAATTGTAAATCGCAGACGTCAGCCTCGGTCGACTTGGTGGCCCAATCCCAGAGCGCATGCGCAAGGAGTGCGAAGAGGATCGCGAATGGGCGCGACAGCGTCTGCTTCTTCGAACTCTCGCTCAAAAGCGAACGGTCGCCAATCCACCCATGCTGGTCGCAGATCGTTACCCCAACGTGCAACCCGGAAACAGACGTTCCCAGCTTCGGCAACGGGTGGTTTCCGGCCCGACCACTTATGAGCGGCAGATGCCTCAAAGCGGACATCGCTGCTAGAAATGCTTACGTCCCATCGTTTGGTTCGCTGCGGATTTCTGACCTTCCGTTGCAGTTTAGGACTGCTCGGCCGCATCTACCACGAGGGCCAGCAGTTCCTGACGCTTCCTGGGATCACGAATGCATTTGTAGGCGTGTAGCAACGCCTCGCAGTCCTGATCCAAAACACCACCGCTATCAGCTCTGCACGTTGACCTAACGGCGGTAGGCGGCTTGTAGAGCTCGGCTGGGGGTATTTGTAGCGCTTCGGCGATGAGCATCACGAGCTGCTTTGCTTCAGGAGGGTGCGACCGCAACGATCCGCAGTCCTCGCCGTGTTCCCGCCCGTGCTCGCTATCGGAGCTGAATGGGGGTTGCCTCCTCTGAGACATTGCTTCTTCCATGTGGTGTCACGGAACGGCTCGCGCGTTTGCTTCTAGCAGAGGTTGCATTCTATTTCATAGTGGGTACATTTTTTTTGGTTGCTGCGACTGCCTCGGGCACAATTTTTGGGATGCAAAGATGTGCCTGACCACTCCGCCGAATTTTCGAGACAGTATCAGGAGTTGCGGTGCGCAAACTTATGCCCCGAGACGGCAGGACCTGCCCAGCGGCGTTCCAACAGGCGCTCGATACCGTTGAGGTAGCCGGGGCTTGGGATTGGGATATCCCCTCCGACTTGGTACGTGCCGACACATTCGTGGCACTGCTTTTCAACGTCGATCCGGAGGAGGCCGCCAAAGGGCTTCCCCTGTCAGCCTACATCGAGGGCATCCATCCGGAGGATCGGGAACACGTCCACACCTTGATCCGTCGCTGCATCGACGAAGACGCTCCGTTCGTCGCAGAGTACCGTGTCATGTCGGCCGATGGCGTGACGCGGTGGATGCTGGATCGCGGCCACATTATGCGGGATGCGGCAGGGCGGCCCACGCACGGACGCGGCATCATCGTCGATATAACGTGGTCGCGAACGGGAAAGCTTAGCCCCACGGCCGATGATCCTGCATCCTCTGTTTCACCCTTGGAGCAGGTGGCGGATCTTGTCTTGGCCGCTCACAAGGTGATCACCCAGTTGCAGGATCCAGCGTTGAAAGAGCCAGCGGACGCGCTGCTCATGGCCATCGGACGGCAGCTTGCCCAGAAAGAACTCAAGGGTAATCGTAGACGTATGAACTGAGGGTTGGGGTCTAGCCGAAGTTGCCGGATGGCCGACGAATGGCTGCTTACGGGACGCCACCTTGGCGATCCAGGCGGCCGGGTTGGGTCGAATACAGAACGTCCGCTTCTGGCCGGTCGGTCAACGCGCTCTCGTGCCTCTATACCAACGCCCGTCATCCGCACGCTGAGATCAAACGAGGTAGGCTGCTTCACCGCGCTCCGCCCCCCTGTGGAACGGCGGAAGTAGCCATTGAAAGCGTACGCGGGATCGTATCAACTGCATGTACGTACAAAGTGAAGCGCATGCAAAAACAATGGCTTAGATAGCGGTCTGGGTCGACCTTGCGCTGGGTGTGAATCCTGGCGCCCCACCCATTCCCAGACTAAAGACTTATGCGAGTCCAGTCGGTGCGGGAATCTTCTCCATCTCCGGACATAACGTTGAATTAAGTAGTCTTCGCCGTAGAGCTCGCTGGCGTCACAACTACTATGCCCCATCAGTCTATCCCTGATTTCTGAAGGCACGCCGAAGTTCTTGCATAGCGTGGAAAAGCGATGCCTGAAGGAATGGCTGGGGCTGATACGGGAGTCTTTGATTTCCAATTTCTCTCTGACCCAGCGACTGATCACTTTCGTCGCATTGCCTCCTCGATTGCCAAAGCGGTCCGGCGTTGCGTCCGAAAATAGATCCCGGCTGTTCGAGCGCGAGACGAAGTCCAAGAACCCTTCTCGAATGAGCCTCGAGTGGACCGGAATGATTCGCTTCGAACTATGATTTTTGAGATTCTTTTTGGTTTTCTTCATGTCGGAGGTTTCCGTCCCCTCCCCTTCGTGGTTATACTCGGTGGTCATCCGAAAATAGTGCATGCCCTTGGATGTGATGATATCGGCTCGCTCGAGTTGGCAGATCTCAGAGATCCGGGCCCCGGTGAAGCAAGCGATCCAGGGAACCCAGCGCCGATAGCCCGTACGATCGCGTGCTGCCTTCAGGATGCAGACGGCTTCCGCGTCGGTGAAATCCCGCTTTGTCGATCGCCGTTGGCCTTTCACGGCAGCTTTGGGCTGCTTCAAACCCGTGAACGGATTGACCGGGCATTTTCCATTCGCCACGGCCCAGCCGTAGATCGCTTTGACGGCGTAAAGATCGTTCGAAACGCTCTTCGCTGACCGGTCGACGAGCGAAGCGATCTTCCAGTCCGATGCGTCCGACAGACAGGCGCTTTCGAACGTGACACCGCGCTCCGCAAGGAAGGCAGTCCACCGGCGCACCTTGCTGGAGAACGTATAGAAGGTTTTCTCGGTCGGCGCCTGATCCGTCTTCCAGCCTTCCAGAATCTGCTCCGGGCTCGGTGCCTCGATCCTCTCCTGCTTCGGCCGAGACACGGCGTCCATTCGAAGGTCTTCCTTCGGCGGGGGCGAGGGTGTGGGTCGGGTATTTCCGGAGTGCCGGTCCTTGATGATGGTCATGACATCGAGTTCGGCTTCGACGAACGCCAGATGGAGCCGACGATCCGCGGACGATCCGAACGCGATGTTCAGTCCGGCATCGAGCACGGTCATCATGGCGTCGTGGTCGAAATGCGTGGCGGTGCAGTCCCCGCGCGCGTTGGCATCGCGCAACTCGGCCTCCCGCGACGCGATCTCCCGTCCGAGTGCGTCGAACCCTTCGCGACTGAGGGGGTCGGCGCCGCGCCGCCGCGCTTCATCCGCGGCGAGCTTGCGATGGCGGAACGTCGCGACCAAACTTTGAAGAACCGTGTCGTCGAGGTCCGAGAGTTTCGGCTGAGCGCTGAGAGCCAGACGGCGCTTCGCCAAACGAACGAGCGCGTCCGCCTCGCCATCCAGCCGGCGGGCCCGATCGCGTGCCACGTCCTCGTCTTGGGTGCCGAGGCTGACCCAGAACTCCCGGCCGGCCCGCCTTCCTTTCAGCGAGACGGGCGCGCTTTCGTCGAAGATGCCAGGCCCCGCCGTTCCGAGCACGGCCGGCATGTCGGCGCGCAGCGCATCCGGGATGGTGCGACGGAAATAGAAGATGCCCCGACGCTGGACGAGACCCACCATCTGCCTCATGGCTTCGTAGCACTCCTTCGTAGCAGGAGCGCGCTGAAAGGCCCACGGCATCAAGAAGATACCGTCATCACAATGGCTTAGGAATGATTTGGCGGAGAGGGGGGGACTGTCCGGCCGGCCTTAAAAACTCAATTAAATCAGGGGCGTTTCGTTTGGCGCCACGACCCATTCTGTACCAGCTAACAGTACCAGCGTCGACGTCAAATTTGATGACAAGCGGTTGCCGCAGATAGGTAACGGTGCTCGCCTCCGCCTCCCATGGTCGAGGTGATCGAGGAGTGCGCGTCGGAAGCAATGTCCGAAGTCGGGTCAGAGATTGCAGCTTGGCAGGATTGGATACTTGATTGCTAACTGAGCATGTGATGCGCTCATCGAGCCGACGAGCCTTTGGCCGTCCAGAAAAACAGTGCAGGTCCACGAATGGTCAGAGCTACCTTTCGTTTTGGCCGAATGGTGAGGGAGGGCCCACAAGAAGCCGCAACTAGGTTTTGAGTACTTGCGCAGATATCTGCGCTAGACTGCTGGAACCATGTCGATAACGGCGCCGTCCCGATACTCGACGACAGCGACGATGCGTCCGTCAGCTGCACGGGGGCGTGCAGGAGCACCGGCCCGACGCCTGGCTTCCGCGGCCAGATCGTCGATCCCGACGAGGGGGATCCCGGCTGCGCGGAGCCGGTCCGCAAGTTCCAGGCGGCGCGGGTTCACGGCGACGCCGCCGTCGGTGACCACCACGTCCACGGTCTCGCCCGGTGTTGTAACCGTGGTGACGTGGTCGACCACCTTGGCGTGAGACCGGGCGACGAGCTGCGTTGTGATCAAAATCAGCGATGCACCGGCGGCGGTGTCGGCATGACCTCCGGAGCCGCCGAGGATGATCCCGTCGGTGCCGGTGGTGACGTTAACGTTGAAGGTCCGGTCGATCTCGGCGGCGCCGAGGATCGAGGCGTCGATGCGGTTCACCACGCAGCCGCGGTTGTGCGGGTTGGCGTACATCGACGCCGACATGGACTGATGCGCCGGGCTTCGGCGGAAACTGTCGACTGCATCGATGTCGAAGGCTTGCACGTCCATCAGCGCGCGGAACAGCCCGGCATCGAACATCCGGACGATCCCGGCCGTGATGCCGCCGGCGGCGAAGCTGCCGACCACGCCCCGCTCGGACATGATGGTCCCGAGGTAAGCCGCGGCCGCGAGCGAGGCGCCCCCGGCGCCGGTCTGGAACGAGAAGCCGTCCGTCAGCAGCCCAGAGGCGGCGATCACGCTGGCCGCGGTCTCGGCGATACCGAGCGCCACCGGGTCGGTGGTCGCGCGCGTGGTGCCCGATACGATGAGCGACGGATCGCCGATCGAGGCGACCGGAACGACGAAATCGACCCAGTCCTGCCCAATCTCGATGGGTACCGCCGGATAGGGCACGAGTGTGTCGGTAACGGCGACCACACGCTCGGCGCCCTGCGCGTCGGTGACGGCGTAGCCAAGGGGTCCGCAGGGGGCGCGTCCATGCGTGCCGTTGAGGTTGCCGTAGCTGTCGGCGACCGGTGCCGCCACGAACGCGACGTCGATGCGCAGGTCGCCAGATTCGACCGCGCGTGCCCGGCCGCCATGGGTGTACATCAGCACCGGCTTTGTCAGGATGCCCTGCGAGACCGCCAGCGCCAGCGGTCCGTAGATGGTGCTGGCGGCGAGCCCCGTGACGACGCCTGCGCGGATGTGTTCGATCAGCGGCGCATGGACGGCGAACAGCGCGCTCGCGGCGACGGTGATGCCGTGCAGACCCGCGCGCGCCACCGCATCCAGGACCTGGTTGAGCACGGCGTCGCCGTTGCGCAGGTGATGGTGGAACGAGATCGTAGCGCCGTCGCGCAGGCCGCAGGCACGGATCGCGACGTCGAGATCAGGTAGCAGCTTCTGGCCCTCCGGCCGCGCCGGGTGCACCGTCACCCCCGCCCGCGTGACCCGTCCGCGATCGGCAAAGGCGCCGGCGAAGGGCCGGACCGGACCGTAGCCGGGGATGTCCGCGGGCCAATGCCCCATGCGGACGCTCATGGTGCCGCGTCCCCGCCCACCGATCCCAGGATGTCGACGGCGCGCCGGACGACGGGAGCGTCGACCATCCGCCCGTCGAGCTCGAACGCGCCGCGGCCCTCGGCGCGGGCCGCGGCATCAGCCGCCAAAACCCGACGCGCCCAGGCGACCTCATCTGCGGTCGGACTGAAGCCCGCGTTGAGGAGCGGCACCTGCACGGGATGCACCGCCATCGCCCCGCGAAATCCGAAGCGGCGCGCCCGCGCCACCGTCGCGGCGAAGGCGTCGAGGTCGGCGTAGGCGCCGATGCTGTCGATGAAGCCGAGGGGCACAATGCCGGCAGCGCGGGCGGCGCGGAGGACAGCATAGCTCGGCGCAAGCAAGGTGTCGGGATTGGGCACACCGCCCATCGCCGCGGCGTAATCCTCGGGACCGAGGGTGATCGCGGCGACCCGGGGATCGGCTTTGGCGATCGCATCGAGGCGGGGGAAGGCCGCCGGTGTCTCGACCTGCAGGACGAGACGCACCGATCCCGGCGCCATTGCGCGCTCAGCCTCGATCTCAGATACAGCTTCTGCGACCTCGCGGACGAACCCGGCTTCCTCGACCTTCGGTAGCACCAGGGCCGCGAGGCCCGGAACCACCGCCGCCTCGAGGTCGCGGGCGAGCATCCGCAGCCCGTGATTCACCCGTACCATCGCCGCCGCGCCGTCGCGCCCGACCGCGGCGATCGAGGCCGGCAGCGCCGCACGCGCCGCCGCCTTCTCGCCCTGCGGCACCGCATCCTCGAGATCGAGGATCAACGCGTCGGCACCGCGCTTGTGCGCGCCCTCGACGAAGCGCGGCACGTGGGCCGGCAGGAACAGGAGGGAGCGCCAGCGGGGCGGCGGCCTGGTCATTCCCGTCCTCACATCGCGCCGAGCGCGCGCGGCAGCCACAGGGAAAGCGCCGGCCAGTACGTGACGAGCACGAGGAAGCCGAGCATCGTGAGCAGCCAGGGCAGCACCGCCACGGTAAGCTCGCTGATGCCCATATGGGCGATGCCGCTAGCCACGTAGAGGTTGAGCCCGACCGGCGGGTGGCACAGGCCGACCTCCATGTTGACCGCCATGATGATCCCGAAATGGATCGGGTCGATCCCGAGCTTCACCGCGATCGGGAACAGGATCGGGGCCATGATCAGCAGGATCGAGGACGGCTCCATCACGTTGCCGGCGATCAGCAGGATGACGTTGACTACGAGCAGGAACACCAGCGGGCTGAAGTTCTTGGCGATTAGCCAAGCGGCCATCGTCTGCGGGATGTTCTCCGAGGTCATCAAAAACGAGAACAGTACCGCGTTTGTGATGATGTACAGAAGCATCGCGCTCATGTTGGCGGAGGCCAGGAGTACGCGCGGCACGTCGGACAGCTTCAGGTCCTTGTAGACGAACACCGCGATGACGAAGGCGTAGACGGCGGCCGTCGCCGCTGCCTCGGTCGGCGTGAAGACGCCGGCATAGATGCCGCCGATCACAATCACGACAAGGAGCAGGCCCCAAAGGCTGTCGCGGAAGGCGCGAAACCGCTCCATCCAGGTGGCGCGCGGCATCCGCGGGTATCCCCGCCGCCACGCGATCACCAGGGTGACGGCGGCAAGCAGGCCGGAAAGCACAAGGCCGGGCATGACGCCGGCCAGGAACAGGTTGCCGATCGACGAGTTCGTGGACACGCCGTAGAGCACGAGGATGATCGAAGGCGGCACGAGGATGCCGAGCGCGCCCGAAGTCGTGATGATCCCGGCGCCGAAGCGGCGCGGATAGCCCTCCGCCACCATCGCCGGCAGGATGATCGAGCCGATCGCCACCACCGTCGCGACGCTCGATCCTGACACGGCAGCGAACAGCGCGCAGGCCACCACCCCGGCAAGGCCGAGGCCCCCGGGCCAGTGCCCGACCAGGGAGGTGGTGAAGGCGATCATCCGCTTGGCCACCCCGCCATGCGACAAGAAGTTGCCGGCCAGGATGAAGAACGGAATCGCCATGATCGAGAAGTTCTCGATTCCGGTAAAGAGCTTCAGCGCCACGCTCTCGATCGGCACCTGCGTCAGCGTGAACAGGAAGGTGAGCACCGTCAGACCGAGCGCGATCGATATCGGCATGCCCGTCAGCATCAGCCCGAGCAGCAGGCCGAAGATGATCAGCGCGCTCATGCCGGGCCTCCAAGCTTACCCATCTGGACGGGGTCGACGCCCTCGACCGTCTCGACGCCGTCGACGTGGGCGTGGTCGCGGGCCGGCAGGTGGCCGGTCCGCAAATAGTGCCAGGCCACCTGGAGGAAGCGGAAGCACATGAGATAGGAGCCGAGCGGGATCGCGAGGTAGACCAGCCAGACCGGGATTTCCATGTCTGGCGTGGTCTGGTCGGTGTGCGCGATGCGCCAGACGAAGTTGGTGCCCAGCGTTCCGACGATCGCCGTGAACAGGGCCCCGCAGAGCAGGCTCGTCAGCACCATGCCCTTGCGCGCCCGCGGCGGCAGCTTGTTCACTAGTACGTCGACGCCGACATGGATGCCGGTCCGGACGCCGTAGGCGGCGCCGAACTTCGCCACCCAAATGAACATGTAGATGCACAGTTCCTGCGCCCAGCCGAAGTCGAGGCGCTCGGTGTAGGGCTGCAACGCCGGCACCCCGGAGAGGAACCGGTGGACGACGGCGGCGAAGGTGATCAGCGTCGCCGCCGCCATCAGGCTGCCGATCAGCACCTCTTCGAGCCGATCGAGGATCTTGAGCATCATGACGTGACGCGTCCCGATGTTCGTGCTGCGAACGCGGTCAGTTGTTGGCGCCGCCGGACTCGGCTTCCTTGTTTAGCTCCGCCACGAGGTCCTTGCCGACGCGCGAGGCCATCTCCTTCTGAACGGGGAGAAGCGCCTTGCGCCACGCGGACTTCTCGGCGTCGCTGAGCTCGTAGACGGTGGTCTTGCCGGTGGCTCGGATGTCGGCAAGCGCCTTGTCGTTGTCCTTCTGCGCGATCTCGTGCTCGTAGGTGGTCGCGTCGGCCATCGCGCCCTCCAGGGTCTTGCGGATGTCGGCCGGCAGCCCGTCCCAGAACGGCTTGTTCACGATCACCGCGTAACCGACATAGCCGTGGTTCGACAGGGTCGCGTGCTTCTGAACCTCGTTGAGCTTCTGCGTGGTGACATTCGAGGGCGGGTTCTCCTGGCCGTCGACCACGCCGGTCTGCAGGGCCTGGTAGAGTTCAGAGAACGCCATCACCTGAGGCAGCGCGCCGACCGCCTTGAACTGCGCCTCCAGCACCTTCGAGGATTGGATCCGGAACTTGAGGCCCTTGAGATCCTCAGGCAGGTGCATCGGCTTGTTCGAGGTCATTATCTTGAAGCCATTGTCCCAGTAGGCCAGCCCCTGGATGCCCTTGGATTGCAGCTTCTTGAACAAGCCCTGCCCGATCGGTCCGTCCTGAACCTTCCGCAGCACGGTGTCGTTCGGGAAGATGTATGGCAGGTCGAAGGCCTCGAACTCCTTGACGCCAAGCGGCCCGAACTTGCTCGTCGAGGGGGCGAGCATCTGCACCGCCCCGAGTTGGAGCATCTCGACCTCTTCCTTGTCCTTGTAGAGTTGGCTGTTGGGATAGAGCTCGACCTTCACCGCGCCGTTGGTGCGCTCCTCGGCGAGCTTCTTGAATCGCTCGGCGCCGAGGCCCTTCGGTGTATCGGTCGTGGTGACGTGGCTGAACTTGATGACGATCGGCGTCTGCGCCTGCACGAGACCGGTGCCGAACAGGCACGCGGCGCCCAGGAGAGTTCCCAGGATCCGAGACTTCATAGCGCCCTCCCACTCAATTCCCTGGCGTCGTCCCGGCGGGGCCGCGCCGGTATTTTGGATACCCTCGCAAGTCGGTCCCGCCGCGGTCAAGGCACGGGACTGCCCGCACCTGTCGAGCGGCCTTGCGGTGTCATTCCGTTTTCGAGTGCCGTCCGCGGCTCACCTGGGTCGGCACGTTGGACTGCTGCTCCAGCACCGCGATCGCCACCACCGCCGCCCGCGCGATGTGGAGCCGGCATGACGCTTCGGCGGCGTCCCCATCCCCGGTGACGATCGCCGCAGCGATCGTACGGATCTCGGAGACGCTGTCCTTGAGCCGCCCCGGCTGACTCATGGAGGTTAGGCGAAGCAGGGTGATGCGGTTGTGCAGGGTAGTGAGCATCTGCCGGACAACGGCGTTGCCGCAACCGCGCATCAGTGTGGCATAGAGGGCGGTCTTAGCCGCAATCAGCGTGCGGCGATCCGCGCTTGCCGCCGCTCGCGCGAAGCCCTCAACGTCGCGCCCTAGCGCCGCGATCTCGGCCTCGGGCCGAAGCCTCGCGAATTCGCGACCAGCATAGCCCTCCAGCAATCCGCGCACCGCGTAGAGGTCGCGGGCCTCCCCCGGCGTAATCACGGTCACCGTCGGACCGCGATGCGGCACCACGGTGACCAGCCCCTCTGCCTCCAGCTGCCGGATCGCCTCGCGGATCGAGGTGCGCCCGACGCCGGTGAGTTCGCAGAGCTCGCGCTCGATCAGCCTTCGCCCGGGCGGGAAGCGCCCTTCGACGATCGCCGCGCGCAGCTTGTCCTCCACGAGCAGCCGCAGGGTCGCGGGATGGCGTTCGACGTGCAGGTCGAGATCCGGCACGAAGGTCAGAGGTCCGGACCGACCGGCTCGCCGGTGATCGCGCCCTCGGCCTTCAGCACCTCGTGCGCCGCCTTGAAGGCGTCGAGGCCGGCCGGGATGCCGCAATAGACCGTTGCGTGGAGCAGGGTCTCCCTGATCTCCTCGACAATGACGCCGTTTGCGAGCGCGCCCTTCACGTGGAGGCGCAGTTCCGCCGGCTTGCCGAGCGCGGTCAGCATCGCGAGGTTGAGGAGGCTGCGCGTGCGGCGGTCCAGTCCGTCGCGTGTCCAGGCGTAGCCCCAGCACCATTCGGTGGTGATGCGCTGGAACGCCATCATGAAGTCGTCGGCCTTGGCGAGCCCGCCGTCGACGTACTCGGTGCCGAGCACCGCACGCCGGACCTCCAGGCCCTTCTGGAACTGCTCGCTCTCGGCCATCGCGCCCTCACCACTTCAACTTCGCCGATCGTGACGGTGCTTAGATTGTCTGTCAATCAGCCGATTGAACCGTACTTATAGTGCAATGCAGCACAATTTTACGCGTTATTGACGGATTGTCTGACAATCTGCATTCTGAGTCGAATCGGCCACGTTTCCTCATGAGACGATGCCAGCGTGCCAGGAGATGCCTATGCCGAAGGCCGACGCTATCGTCCCTCCCGCCGTGATCGGCTTCGTCGGTCTCGGCAAGATGGGCCTGCCGATGGCGCAGCGGCTGGTGGCGGCCGGCTTCGCGGTGCACGGCTTCGACCCCGTCGCTGACGCTCGCGCGGCATTGGCCGCCTCCGGCGGCGTGGCGTGCGCCACGGCCTCCGAGGCCGCCGCTGGCGCTGCGGCCGTGATCACGATGCTGCCGGACGGGGACATCGTCCGTTCGGTGATGCTCGGCGGAGCAACGCCCATCGTCGCGGCCATGGAGCCGGGCGGGATCCTGATCGAGATGAGTTCGTCCGCCCCGCTCGCAACGCGGTCCCTCGGTGCAGACCTCGCAGCCGTGGGCTTGGGCATCGTCGACGCCCCGGTTTCCGGCGGGGTGAAGAAGGCGGTGGCCGGCACCCTGTCGATCATGGTCGGGGGCGCGGCCGACGCCATCGCCCGAGTGCCGGCGATCCTCGCGGCGATGGGCGCTGCCGTGTTCGAGACCGGCGGCCTCGGCTCGGCCCACGCGATGAAGGCGCTCAACAACTACGTGTCGGCGGCCGGCCTGATCGCCGCCTGCGAGGCCGTACGGATCGGCGCGGATTTCGGCCTCGACCCGGCGGTGATGACCGACATCCTCAACGTCTCGACCGGGCGCAACAACACCACCGAGAACAAGCTCAAGGCGTTCATCCTCAACGAGGCCTACGATTCCGGCTTCGGCCTCGCCCTGATGACGAAGGACATCGGCATCGCCGCCGACCTCGCCACGGCGCTCGACCGTCCGGCGCCGTTCTCGCGCACGGTCGCGGAATTCGCACGCCGGGCGCTCGATGACCTCGGGCCGACCGCGGATCACACCGAGGTCGACCGCTATCTCGGGCGGTTGAAGACCTAAGCCCTACTCAGGCCGCGCCCGCCTGCGTCGTGCTCGCCTGCATGCAGATCCGGTCCTCGGCATCGAGCGTGAACCCGGAGAAGCCGCCGGCCGCATCAAGGCGGCCGCAGACGCGAACCACTTGGTTTGCGGTCATTGGAGCCAACCCGCGATAGGCGAAACGCTGCGGCGTGCGGCCGATCAGCGTGGCAGCGAGGTTCATCAGCAGGCTCGCCTGCATCGGTCCGTGCACGACGAGGTCAGCATAGCCTTCCACATCGGTAGCGTAGGGCCGGTCGTAGTGGAAGCGGTGCCCATTGAACGTCATCGCGGAGTAGCGGAACAGCAGCGTCGGGGTCGCGGGGACAGACCAGATTGTGAACCCTTCCTCCGGTGCGCTCCGCGCTGCTTCGGGTCCGCCTGTGCGCCCAGCCTCCTCGCGGTAGACGATATCCTGGCGCTCGCGGATCGCGAGACCGCGCTCTGTCGTGACCGCGTGGTCGACTGTGACGAAGCAGAGGCGGCCGCTTCGACCCTCCTTCATCACTACGTCGCGGACGGTTTCGCGCCGACGGACGGTGTCGCCCAGGCGCAGCGTGTCCAGTGTCTCAATCTCGCCGCCGGCCCACATGCGCCGCGGCAACGGCACCGGCGGCAGGAATCCGCCCTTGGCCGCGTGGCCATCGGGTCCGAGGGTATCGGCCCGCGGCGTTTCCGGCGCGAGGCACCAATGCAGGGCGGGCGGCGCCGCGCCATCTGCCGTCGGCGCGAGGTGGGGCGCCAGCGTCGCCTCGTATTCGGCCAGGATGCGACGGGTGACAACGTCCTCGCCCTCGCGCGTTCGCCCGATCCAGGCTTTGAGATGCGCGACATCCCCCGGGCCGACCGCCTGCGCGTTCACGACTCGGTGCCCTTGGTCGCGCCAAGACCCGGCACCGCGCCGTATGCGCGCTCCGCACCCTCGACGCGCGCAGCCGGGGCCGGGAAGGCGACGGGGCCGGACGGCGTCTCGACGGTGATCCGCCGCAGGTGCGGATGGGTCGCGAGCGCCGCCATGTCGTTGACGGAGGCGAACGCCACGTCGGCCTGTGTCAGGCGGGCGACCGCAGCGTCCGCGTCGAGACCGGCGAAGGCGCGGGCCACCAAGGCGTCGGTCTCGACGCGGTTGCGGGTTCGTGCCACGTTCGTGGCGAAGAGCGGGTCCTTGCCGACCGTCGCATCGCCGACGAACAGCTCGCAGAACTTGATCCATTCGCGGTCGCTTTGGATCGAGATCAGCAGCCGCTTGCCGTCGCTTGTCGAGAACACGCCGTAGGGGGCGATCGAGGGGTGGGCGAGGCCAAGGCGCTTGGGCGGCCGGCCGCCTTCCTGATGGAGTAGCGGCACGGTGAGCCAGTCCGCCATGACGTCGAACATCGAGATGCGGATGTCGGCGCCCCGTCCGGTGATGCCGCGCCCGATCAGCGCCTCCAGGATCGCCGCGTGGGCGGTGGCGCCGGTAGCGATGTCGACCACGGAGATGCCGACACGGGCCGGTTCGTTCGGACCTCCGGTGATCGACGAGAGGCCGGATTCTGCCTGGATCAACAGGTCGTAGGCCTTGCGGCTAGCGAGCGGCCCGGTCTCGCCGTAGCCGCTGATCGAGCAGGCGATCAAGCGAGGATGCAGGCGGCAGAGGGTCTCGATGCCGAAGCCGAGGCGGTCGAGGGCGCCGGGCTTCAGGTTCTGGATCAGCACGTCAGCGCCTGCGACGAGGGTTCGCAGGCTTTCCTTGCCGGCCTTGGTGGCGAGATCGATCACCACGGTTTCCTTGCCGCGGTTGAGCCAGACGAAGTAGCTGCTCTGCCCGCCGGTCACGACGTCGTCGTAGCCGCGCGCGAAATCGCCCTCCGGCCGCTCGACCTTGATGACGCGCGCACCCGCGTCAGCGAGCCGGGAGGAGCAGAACGGCGCGGCCACCGCCTGCTCGATGGCGACGACCACAAGGCCGTCGAGGGGAAGACCGGCACGCATCGGAACGGTTCTCCTCAGAAGGATCTGGGTAGGCCGAGGACGTGCTCGGCGACGTAGGACAGGATCAGGTTCGTGGAGATCGGCGCCACCTGGTAGAGGCGCGTCTCGCGGAACTTGCGCTCGACGTCGTACTCGCAGGCGAAGCCGAAGCCGCCGTGGAACTGGATGCAGGCGTTGGCCGCCTCCCAAGACGCCTTGGCGGCGAGGTACTTCGCCATGTTGGCCTGGGCCCCGCAGGGGAGATTCTCATCGTAGAGGCGGCAGGCCTCGTAGCGCATAAGGTTGGCCGCCTCGACCTCGATGAAGCTCTCGGCGATCGGAAACTGCACGCCCTGGTTCTGCCCGATGGGCCGGCCGAACACCGTACGCTCCTTGGTGTAGGCGGTGACCTTGTCGATAAACCAGTAGCCGTCGCCGATGCATTCGGCGGCGATGAGGACGCGCTCGGCGTTCAGGCCGGTGAGGATGTACTTGAACCCCTGGCCCTCCTCACCGATCAGGTTCTCGGCTGGGATCTCAAGGTCGTCGAAGAACAGCTCGTTGGTCTCGTGGTTGACCATGTTGAGGATCGGCCGGACCGCCATGCCCTTCCTCTGCGCCTCGTGCAGGTCGACGATGAAGATCGACATGCCCTCGGACTTCTTCTTGACCTGATCGAGCGGCGTCGTGCGGGCGAGCAGGATCATCAGGTCGGAATGTTGGATGCGCGAGATCCAGACCTTCTGGCCGTTGATGACGTAGCGGTCGCCCTTGCGCACGGCGGTCGTCTTGATCCGTGTGGTGTCTGTGCCGGTAGTCGGCTCGGTCACGCCCATGGATTGCAGGCGCAACTCGCCGGCGGCGATCCGGGGCAGGTACTTGCGGCGCTGCTCCTCGGACCCGTGCCGGATAAGCGTGCCCATGTTGTACATCTGCCCGTGGCAGGCGCCGGAATTGCCGCCTGAGCGGTTGACCTCCTCCATGATGACGGAGGCTTCTGTCAGGCCGAGGCCCGAGCCGCCGTATTCCTCCGGGATCAGGGCGGCCATCCAGCCCGCTTTCGTCAGGGCGTCGACGAAGGCCTCGGGATAGCCTCGGGCTTCATCGATCTTTCGATGATATTCCGCAGGGAACTCGGAGCAGAGCGCGCGGACCGCGTCGCGGATGTCAGGATAGCTGCCGTGGTTAATGGTCTGCATCGCGTTTCCTCACCCTGACGGGATTGTCGATGATCGACATCGTGCGCCCCGACGGGCGCCAGAGCACTACGAACGGGTTCGGCACGTCCTGCGCGCGGTTGATCCAGATACTCTTGGCCTGGAGGTACTCGTCGATTGCGGACTATCCGTTCTCTCGGCCGATGCCGCTACGCTTGCACGAGGCGTCGACCTCCGCCGCCGCGCGGATCTCCGACCTCCGCACGCGGCCAAGTACCTACGGTAGGCCTGATGTTTCCGCCCCGGAAGATCGGGCGATCCTCTACCTGGAATGCCGAATTGATATGGCTTGACGACCCCTCCGGGACGGGCGCACCAGCGGTCGCCGAATAACATTTTACTGCAAGCACTTGCACCGGATATACGTGTGTCAACTCCTCGTTGAGGGATGAGGTCGATTAGTACGGTCAAGCGATCACATGGCGGCATCGTCTTGATCGAACCCAGGCCTGATCGGTATGCCGGAGGGATGTCATCGAGGCGGCGTTCATGGACATCACCCAGCTCAAGACGTTGATTCACGTCGCCGA
The DNA here is from genome assembly GCF_008040095.1 of Methylobacterium sp. WL6. Taxonomy (NCBI): domain Bacteria; kingdom Pseudomonadati; phylum Pseudomonadota; class Alphaproteobacteria; order Hyphomicrobiales; family Methylobacteriaceae; genus Methylobacterium; species Methylobacterium sp. WL6. The sequence goes on from NZ_VRVH01000001.1 coordinate 32,161, forward strand.
ACTCGGGAGCGTCAGCAAGGCTTCGGAACGCCTGGGCATCGCACAACCCGCGCTCAGCCGGCAGATCCGTCTCCTCGAGCAGGAACTCGGCACCTACCTGTTCGAGCGCCATGGCCGCGGCATGGCGATCACCGAGATCGGCCACGAGGTCCTGGACCATGCCACGCGCGTCCTCGCCGAGATCGACGCTATCCGGAATCTCGCCTTAGATCGGCGCAGTTCGTACCGCGGCACCGTCTCGGTGGGGACAACGCCGACCGTGGCAGAGATCGTAACAGTGCCCCTGGTCCAGATGATCCGGGATGCGCATCCGCATCTGAACGTGCGGTTGTCGGCGGCCTTCAGCGGTCACATGCTGAACTTCCTGCAGCGGGGGGAGGTCGACATCGCAGTCATCTACAACCTGCCCGCGATCCGTTCGCTGAAGATCGATCCGGTACTTGTCGAGAACCTTCTCCTCGTTGGCTCGGCCAAGAGGGGCTTGCGCCTCGATCGAGCGATCCCGTTCTCCGAACTCGCCCAAGAACGACTCATCCTTCCGAGCGCCGGCCATCGGTTGCGAGACATCGTCGACGAGTGCGCACGCCAAGCCGGCCTCGACCTGTCCTCCGCTGTCGAAACAGATTCGTTCCAATCGATGATCAAACTAGTGCGGGCCGGCCTCGGATCGACGATCCTGCCCCTTGCACCGCTCTATCCCTGGGTCGAGCGGGGCGAGCTCAGCGTCTCGCCGCTGGTCGATCCGATCCCGTCGCGGAAGCTGGTGATCGCTTACCCGGCCGACCGGCCTGTCGGCCTCGCGGCCCGTTTCGTCGGCGACACGATCCGGGAAATCGCAGCGGACCTCGTCGCGCGTAACATCTGGGTCGGGCACATGATCGGCCACCCGAACTAACCGACCGACGGCGGGCGAGGTATCTCGGGCAGGCCGCGATCCTCATAAGCTCGAGACACGATGCATCACCGCGGAGCAACTCCTTTGTGTAAGATGCCTGCGGCACGTCCCCAGCGCAGCCCCCAGGTTCGACACTCCTTGGGAACGCTGCCCTCGGCGCGACGCAGATCATCCTGTAGGGCGGCTCATTCTTCCTCATCGCCGTGCTCGCCGAGCCCATCGTCCCGTCAACCAGCTGGTCCCAAGGCATGGTTTTCCGTGCCCTCTCCCTAGCGATCCTGAACTCGGGGCTCCTTTCACCTCTAGCAGGTCGGATGATCCACAGATTCGGCGGCCGGATCGCCCTGCGCTGCCGCGGCCTGAAAGTGCGTGAGGGAGCCTTCAAAGCCGGCTCGTTCCTCCCCGGGGCGTGTTGCGGTCGCGCTGCCACCGGCCGTCCCCGATGTGGACTATAGCAAGGGTGCGGTCCCCTCCCCCCGCTAAGGTGGTGCGAACTTGGGTTGGATGGCGAGCATCAGTGGGCCCTCCTAGCGGCACGGCAATATCCACCCTCAAACCTCCTCGCATTTGATTCGATCGCCCAGGCGCCAAATCCCGATGACGATCCGCAGCTAAACAGCTTGGAGCTCGTCCGAGTTATGCTCACGACGGCGGGGCCTGGGGTTTATTCACTCGGCTCATGGCCAAGGTGTTTCGCTCCTGGATGTCGATCAGGGCTGGTTGCTGCAGCCCTCGCTGCACGCGTTTATGCCGCCCGGGTATATGGCGCACTTGGTTCGCGACACGGTGCAGGAGGCGCTCGACCTCCCGGCCATCCTCGACACCTACACCTTGACGCTAGCAAACGCGCCAAACCCTGAAGTTGGCAAATGCGCAAAACTTTGCCGCGTGTAATTTCAAAAACAACGCCCTTGTCAAGCTTAGCAGGCCCGGGCATTCTAGCTTGGCCCGCTACTGCCATCCGACCAAGAACGAGTTTTGACGTAAAAGCGGGGGCGAGGTGGTTAGTGGATACCCTTCTTTCGCGCTTTAATACGGCGCAGACGCAGCTTGTAACGCAAACCGCCGACCTTCCACTTGGCACTTTAGCCGATATGGTCGAAGCTCAGGCGATTGATCTCGGCCCCTCTTTCCAGCGTAGAGAGCGATGGACAACTGAGAAGCAGATCAATCTAATAGAATCTTTTCTGCTAAACGTTCCCGTTCCGCCAATCTATCTTTCGGAGGAAGAAAGCGGCACATACACTGCCATTGACGGCAAGCAACGCTTGCTCGCAATTACAGAATTTATGCATGATAGATTAAAGCTGAAAGGCCTGGAAAGATTCCCCGAGGCCGACGGTTTTACCTTTTTGTCTATGCCTATTCCAATCAAAAACTCTCTTAAGCTTAGGCCCTCAATGAGGGTTATAACGCTTCTGAGGCAAACACATTTGGATCTAAAATATGAAGTGTTTTTGCGACTCAATCGCGGCGGCGAGACACTAAATGACCAGGAGATTAGAAACGTCGCTTTTCGGGGTAAATTTAATGATAAAATTTATGACCTTGCTGGAAAAGAATTTCTTCGCAAGCAATTGAAGATTGAGAACAAAGATTCGGCGTCCTTCCGCAACATGGAGGACGCCGAGTATGTTTTAAGATTTATGACTCTTCTGAATAACCTCGATGGGTTCTCCGGTCGCCTAGCTAAAGCGATGGATGAATTTATGAAATCGCACTCGAGGGCTGACAAAGACGTTATCGATGTTTATTCACTAAGAGTCTGTCCGGGATCATTTTGCGGTTTGGCAGAGCTTACGGATCATGAGGCGGACGGAGGCCCAGTTGAGGAAGGCCAGGGCCTTTCGGCTGTGGCATTCCCAATCCTTGGCGAGGCGGCGGCAGCGGTTCAGCCAAGCGAAGGTTCGCTCGACGATCCAGCGTTCGGGTAGGACGGTGAAGCCCTTCGCCGTAACGGCATTGGCCTGATCGGATCGCTTGACGATCTCGACATCGACCTGTCGGCAAGCGCGGCGGAGGCCGGCCTGGAAGCGGGGGCCCTGGTAGCCGCCGTCGGCGTAGAGCTTGAGCAAGAACGGATAGAGCCCGAACAGGGTGGTCATCACCCACACCCCGCCGTCGCGATCCTGCACGCCGGCCGAATGCACCAGGGCGTGCATCAGCAGACCCTGGGTGTCGACGAGGATGTGGCGCTTCTTCCCTTTGATCGTCTTGCCCGCGTCGAAGCCGGGCGGATCGATCGACGCCCCCCTTTTTCCGCGCCCTTGACGCTCTGACTATCGATGATCGCTGCCGTCGGGCTCGCCTCGCGTCCCGCCTGCTCCCGACACTGCACGAACAGCGCGTGATGGATGCGCATCAGCGTGCCATCGTAGTCCCACAGGTCGAAGTAGCCGTAGACCGTGCTACGTGCCGGCATATCCGTGGGCAGGGCCCGCCACTGACAGCCTGTGCTCAACACGTACATCAGGGCGTCCACCACGGCCCGGGTCTCGACCGTGCGCTTGTTCCCGCCCCGCTTGGCCGGCGGGATCAGAGGCGCAATCACGCCCCATTCCGCGTCCGTCAGGTCGCTCGCGTAGCGCAGCGCGCTCCGGTCGTAGCGAACACGGTTCTCGGTCGTCCACATCAGCAAAGGCCTTTCTCAGCCCTCGCTTGAATCACAACCTGCTCAAACTGCACACCTTGTTACCGAACAGACACTAAGTTTTTATACCGCAATAGCGAGATGCGAAGAGTTCTGGGGAGATTTGGCTTTTAAGCGTCCAGAGGGTGGCAAATGGCGATCTCAATTTTTGGCTGGAATGTACGACGCGCAGATGCTGGCGGTCTCCCGGTTAGAACACAATCTCCTGCATGTGCTGGCAAATAAAACACCTCAGATCGTTGATGGAACTCGCCAGCTTTTTGAGGATCCAAAATTCGAAGAGTCGGTGCGAACTGGAACGAATACGCCTCAAAGAATTCGATATAGAGTTGAACAAGTCCACAAAATGCTTGTGGCGATTGCCGGCGAGTAAATCACGAGAGCACTTCTATTCGACCATCGGATTGATGCGCAGTCTGCAGACTGACGGCTCATTCATCGATCAAGGTCTTTCGCCCTCGCCGCACAACTCGAAGGCGCGCATTCTTCGAAACGGACTTTCAGTTTCAGCTTTTGCACTCCTTGAAAATTATTTGAAGGACCGAATTGGTGAGGTCACTGCTGAGCTAGCAAAAACTTCTATAAGGTTTGATGATTTTTCAGTCGAATTGCAATCATTCTTCTCTATCAAAGCAGTCCAGGGATTCGCCAAGCAGTTAAACTTTGCAGAAAAGAGCGACAAGCTTAATTTTGCCAAGCAAAACATCTCGTCTTTGGCTAAAATATTTGGCGCTCCAGTTGAGTACACAAATTTTGGGTTCAGTCCAACAGGATCGAACGTAAAATCTGATGATATCAAAGACCTACCATCCTTGTTTGGGGGGCCTGCAGGCTGGCCTGAACTCCAATTAATCTGTAAAGAAGTCGGTATATCTAGAATGAATTTATCGAACGACCTGAATAATTTTAGCCGAGCTAGAAATGCCGGGGCCCACGATATCATGACTAATGTCGCCTCCACCGATCTGGAAACTCACCTTGAAACGTCTCTGGTTCTTGGTCTTTCCTGCGACATTTCCATAACAAATTCTGTTGCGTGGATTTGTAGTTCTAAAAGTTTTACCCAAGCAACTGCGTCCAATCTCACGAATCGGCCAGTCTATAAGTTCGTGCGTGAAAATCCAGATAGCACTTGGTCTGAATGGAGCGTAGGTGGCAAAAGGGTCATCAAAACTTATCCGAGTTTTGAACTTTCGCGAGCGGGATGTCTAGGCCGCAAATCCGGCCACTACCATACAGTTGCAATTGATAAATTTTCAAAGCCAATTTATATAATCTAGACTACCCACATCTCTACACATATTTTCGGTATACGTGGTTTATATATTAGGTATCAACTGATAACGCAATAAATTAATTGACAGAATGGTTAAATTTCTCGAATATTTTGTCTCCTAGCGAGTATATTGCGCTTTGCTCCGACGCAAAGTTACCACTTACAGTGATTTGTGGAGTATAATTCGGGATAAACGCCAGAAGTTCGATTTCTATCTGGATTAAGCATTCCTTCCGGACGGCAACCTCTGCGCCACACGCCAACGGCGTGCCCGTTGGACCTACTTCGCGTCATGCTGCTCGTCGCGGGCGGCGTCGCGCAGCAGGTTGTTAGGCAGCGACGCTGGAAGCGCAGTGTTTTTCCTGTGAGGTCATTTGCTGCGCCGAATTGGTGACGCACTCGCCCGTCCTGCCAACGCACGACGCAGCGGTTAGCATCGCGAGGCAAGGGAGCGACCGCCCAAGAGATGGGGCATTCCGTTGGCTCGACCGAACTACGGGAGGAACGGGCATGGCTAGCAAAAAGGTATTGAAACGTCGCCTCTACAATGTTTCCGCTGCAGCTCATTATTTGCTTGATCAGCAACAATCGGTGTATCTGCGCGCTATTAAACTGTACGAAATGCAAATCGCGGTGTTTTTTGGCGAGAAGTTAAATGTTCGCCAACGCAAGCGAAAGGAGTTTCCAGACCGGTGGCTCGCCGTCTCAAGCGATCTGCTCGCCGCCGCTCGGGTCTGTAGTGCGATCCGCTTGTTGCAGCATATACGCAAGGCGCGGCGCCTCGACGAGACTGCGTTGCCTTCCCTCTTGGACGATCCTGCCGCGCGCGAAGTGCTCGGCCGCGTGCTGGAAGAGCCGGTAGGGTTGCGCAAACTTGCCATTGCCCTGCGGCCTCGCGCCTTGGACATCAAATTGCGAAACCGCCGACGCCGGCAACGTCGATACGCTGGGCTGTATGACATTTCGCTTCGCTGGAAGATTGATCCAAAGTCAACGCTCAAAGGTGGATGGTCAACCGCCGCCAAGTTGTTCAAGCAAAAGGAGGGCACTGACGCCCACGTCACTATTCGTCAGTACTACCCCTACCTGGGCGGCAAAACGCGCACTTACGAAATCGCTGATGAAGATGATTTCCTAGCGGCATTCGTCTGGCTAAGCCAGTACGGCGATGATCATTTTCGCCCGAGGCAAATTGAGAAGGCCAGTTTCGCACGGAAACTCTTAAGCGACGCAAAGGACGTAACTCGCTTAGGCCGAATTTTCGGGCGGTACGAATTCGTCAAAGCGTGCCTGGAGGAGCGCAATTATGCGCTTCTGGCACTCGACCTTGGGGCGTTGGTGACCCCCGAGCCGGTGGCGATTGCACCGCTTACTGAGGAGCTACTAGACGCCATTCTAACAATTAAAACAAAGGCTTGAGAACTGGTCCGCTGTGTGGGCGGACCAAATGGCTCGTATCGGTGCGGTAAATTCGCCTTTCCTCATTCCGAGGACTGGAGACGCGCTTATGCTCAGCCCCAATGCTACGCCGCCGCTCGACCAGGGAGCGGAAGATCCCCCGCTCGGTACCTTCGTTCCGACCGAAAAGTCGCCCGACCACGCCGGGCCGACCCAGTCCGCCAATGCCGAGGACGCGCCGACGGCGGTGTCGGCCATCGACGCGGCCTTCGCCGCCTGCCGGGCTGTGGGCGGCGGTGACGGCGTGTTCGGCAACGCCTGGATGGACCGACTGATTGAGGTCGTCCAGCCGGCCTACGACCTGCTCTGGCTCACGCACAATAAGCCGCCCGAGCTCGCCCGCCTCGCCCGCATGGCCGAGATCCCCTTCACGAAGGCCACCGAGAAGAACGTGCCCCTTCTCTGCGTCAAGCTCGCTGCGCGCCCGAAGGAAAAGGAGACCGATCATCACAAGCTCTGCTCGGACTGGTCCACGCTCCTGAGCTGCGCACTCGCTCAGAACATCTTGCCCGACGAGTTCATCGCCTGGGTCGGGACGACCACGGTGCGGAAGTGCAAGGCTACCATCGCCCGGGAGAAGGCGGCCGCCCGCACCGAGGCCGGCCAGCTGCCTCGCAAACGTAACCAGACGCAGTTCGACGCGGCGCGAGCGGGCGGTGCCCTCGGGTCGGCCGCCGAACTCAGCGACGTGCTGACGAAGATCCAGACAGCGGTGCTCGAGGAGCTGACCGCTCCCGGCACCGAAGCTGAGCGCCATGAGCGAGTGGCCGCAACGCTGCAGGGTTTCGTGAACAGCCACGCCGTCCGCGAGGAGATCGGATCCGAGCACGACGCCCGCCCCGTGATCATGGAGGTCGCGGATGACTGAGCGAGCGATCAAGGGGGGAGGGCCGGTGGCCCTCTCTCTCACCGACCGCGTCGTCGCCACGGCCATGGCGGCGGGGGCGGGCTTCGACACCGGGGCGGTGACCTGGCCGGTCGGGCGCGGTCACCGCCGTAAGCGCAGCCCGAACCGGGCGACGATCCGGGCCCTGAAAAAGCGCCGGTTTCGCTGGCTGCGCAAGCACGGGCAGCGGCATCCCGATCTCACGGTGATGGCCGCCGAGATCGCGGCGTGCGGCCGGGGGCGGCTGCGCGATCGCTGTCTGCACCCGGTTTGCCCGCGCTGCGCCCACGCCGTGCAGCGCCTGCTGGTGCGGACGGTGAGCCGCTTCACGGCTAGCCGTCCCGCGGAGGTCTGGAAGATCATCTCGATCATCCTGCCGCCGCTCGATCCTATCGGGGAAACCGACTTCCGGGCTGAAGGGCTGCGGTACGCGGCGATGCTGCGCGAGGTCGGCATCACCATCGGTGTGTTTGGCCTCGATTGGAGCTCGAATGAGGACCACCGCCAGAGCTTGCCCGAGACCGAACGTTTTGCCGCCTACACCTGCGTGCACCTGTTCGGTTTCGCTCCGGCGGCACAGCTTGAGGCGGCTGAAACCCGGCTGAAAAAGCTGGTTCCCCCTACCGATGCGGTCCCACGCCCGGTGCACGTGAAGGCCTGGGACGGCGGCTTGGCGGCGATCGGCTATGCTCTGAAACAGGAATTCCAGCGACGGCAGACCATCCTCGAGGATGATCCGCGGCGGGATAAGCCGGTGCGTGACACGCGTGACCGCGACCTCACTGTCGATCAGCAGATCCAGGCCGTCCGGGCGCTCACCCGAGCCGGGCAAACGGGCCGGATCGTCCTGCTCGGCTTGCGTTTCAAGGCCGTCGAACTGGGGCGGCTCCGTCTTGTCCCCACGCTTTGAAGAACGCACCCCGCGGCATCGGCGAGCTCGAAGCCCGCCTGCGATGAGCCTCCGCCTTGGTCTGGCAGGGACCGCCGTGACTTTCGTGGCCCCTGCTCATGACCGGCACGCCCTCTCTTCGAGGGACCATGCCGGTAGCCAAGAAAAGGGAGTTGGGGCGGCTCCCGGCGCTTGCCACCTCCCTGCCTCTGTGAGGCAACACGGCCGACGTCGCCCCTGACCGAGAAAATTGACCTGCCCAGCGGGCTTTTACACAACCTAGAGGTGGGAGGCATGAACGCCTCCCCGTTACGTAAATGCTGTGAACTGCATATGGCGGCTCACCACGGCACCATGCCCCAAAACACGTGGGATAGGTGGGATCCAGGGAAAAATCAGCCCTGAAACCACCTGTCCCACCTCCATTTCACCCAGCAAGAGGACGCTTTCCATGACGACCGACAAGACACGCACCACCGGGCCAGACCGGCCCCACGACACCTTTGAGTTGCCCAACGACGACGGGGTCCCCCGCATTCGGGACGGCGTCATCGATCAGGATGGGACCCGTTGGTTGTGCTATGGGACGACCGACCTCTCGTGCTGGTTCAGCCCGAGCGAGCTGGTGCGTGACGACAAGACGGTGTTCGTTCGCCTGACGCAGGCGGGCACGGACCTTCTGACGAGCAAGACGAAGACCGCCTTCATGACGGCGGTGGAGCAGTACAGCGGCTACCGTCCCGCCCTGGTCGCCGCGCGGCCAGGTTGGCTGGAGAAGGCGCACTACGTCTACGGTAACGGCGACGTCGAGCGTCCCGACGGTGACACCCGCGAGGTGATCATCGCGTTCGAACCGAACCCGAAATTCGCCTCCGTCGGCACCCTGAAGGCCTGGCAGGCTTCGGTCGGACCGGTCGTGGCGAACCAGCCGATCCCGCTCTTCGTCATGATGTACGCGCTCGTCGGGGCGATCCTGCGTTACGCGCCCGCTCACGTCCAGAACCCGCAGGTCGAGCTCGTCGGCGAAGGGGAGAGCGCGAAGACCACGATGTTGACCGGCGCAGCTTCGGTCTGGGCGGGCGATCCGACGAGCGATGTCGGGGGCGCCGAGACCTGGGACATGACCGCCAACGCCCACGACCCGCTCAAGCGCGCGCACGCCGACAACCTGTTCGCCCTCGATGAGGTCAATCTCGCCGGATTGGACAGCAAGGGTCAGCGTGAAGTGGTGCAGAAGGTCGCGTTCAAAGGAGCAACGACCGGCGGCCGGAAGCGCCTTACCGACGTGGCCGCGGCACCGAACGTGCGGGTGGCGACGCTCAGCACGAGCAACGTGCCACAGCGCGACCTCCTGAAGGCTCCCTCGGCCATCGTGGACGCGGTCGCGTCGCGGATCCTCACGGTCGCGATCCCGAAGGAGCACGAGCTCGGCGTCTTCCGCACTGTGCCGGCAGGGTTCGTCAACGCTCGCGCCGCAGCCGAACACCTGCGTATCGCCGTCGATGAGAACTACGGCATCGCCGGCCGCGCGTTCGTGCGGCACTTGGTGGCCGCCGTTGTCCGGGACGAGAGCGCGCTGCGCGCCAAGATCGAGCGCCTCATGGCTGAGTTCAAGATCGCCGCCCGAGAGGAAGCCGTGGTGAAAGGTAAGGCCCGCGGCGAGAAAACCGTCGCTCTCACCCACGCGGTTGGGATCTTCGCCCGCGAATGGGGGGTGCTACCCGAGTCGTGGGGTGCGCTGCTGCCGGCGACCCTGGCTGTCTATCATTCCCATGCGACGGCCGGCGATGCGCCCTACACCCCGCCGGCCATCGAGCGGGTCCGAGCTTTCCGAGCTCGCAACCGCGGCAAGTTTGGCCGGGCGCGGGACGGCAGATGGCCCTACAATGACGCCGAGTTCCTAGAGAAGCCCGGTGTCTTGCGCCTGAAAGGTAAGCAACTTCAGCTGCTGATCCCGGCGCAACGGTTTCGTCGGGAGTTTCCCGACCACATCGACATGTTGAAGCAGCTGCGGGACGAGGGACGGGCGCAGACGGAAGGCGGCAAGCAGCCCAAGAACACGATCAAGCTGCCCGGTCGGATCTGCCGCACGGCACCGCGGGTCTACTGCATCACGATCGTCGACGATCTCAATATCAATCGCAAAAAGCGTGAGCACGTCGCGTAGGTTGCGGGATAAGATTTCGGTGGCCGGGAAAGTCCTTCCGGCCACCGGGGTTAGGCTTAGCGGATCTAATTCGCTCAACGTTACGCTGACTTACAACGTCCCTCTGCGAACTGCTCAAGCTCTAGCGTGCAGCGGGCTTATCTTTCCGCTTGGTGAGCTGTTTCGTACGTTGAAGAATACCCAAGATCAGTCCGCTCTCGAAGGCCGTCGCGAGTGCACCCTCGACGAAGCGATCTTGGCGGATGAACACCGTAAGCAGCTGGGCGAGCTGGTGTTCGTTGGCGCCGGCGAGTTGGGATGGGTCGTTGCGTAGGCGCTGCGCCTCGGCGGTCTGCGCCCAGGCCGCCCAGTCGAAGCCGCTCAACACCCAGTCATAGGCGTAGCAGTCCGCCACGAACCGTTCGGCTTCGGCATTTGGCAAAAACGATGGCGCCGAGAAGGTGCCGGGCTCGGCGTCCGGATGGTACCATTCGCCCGCCGGGGCGGCGGGATCTGCGAACGCAGGGATGTGCTGGGCGAGCGCCACGAGCCGTGCTCTCCGGCGCTCCAGGGTCTCCTTCATGACCCTCTCCTCAACCGATGCGCTTAAAACGGCCGAACCTCGATCAAATTGTCCCCGAACGAGTTCTTACGCACCGTGATCGTCACGAGCCCGCGCTGGCCCGACGACCAATCCGCGATGAACAGACACGATCGCGTCACGTTCGGCTCGGCCGGGAGCGTGCGCCCGCGCGTCAGATCGAGCAGTTTCTGGCCCCTGAACTGCGAAAGGTCTATCGCGTTGGCGGCATCCATCATCTGGCGACGCACGGCGACCTTGTTGCAGGGGTCGACTGCCAATGCCGCTTCCTCCTCGCGCTGGTTCCGAGCCAAGAATTCGGCGTCTGCCTTTTCCTTTACCTGCTGCTCCGCGACGCGCTTGGCGTCATCGCGTTGCCGCTGCTTGTCCGCCTCGGCGGCCTGCCGTTCGGCCTGTGCCCGGACCTCCGCCTGCCGATCCGCTTCGATCCGTGCCGTCCGCTCGCGCTCGCCGGCAGCTTCGACTTCACGGTTCCGGTTCCGGCGTTGAAGATCGGCGGCATCCTGTTCCTGCGTGCGCGCCCGAGCTTCTCGTGCCGGCCGATCACGCTCCCAGGCTTCGGCTTCCCCTGCCCGTGCCGCCCGCAGCTTGGCCAGGATGCGGTCCTTCGCGGCCGTGACCTGTTCGGCTTCGGCTCGCCCGAGCTTCGGCCCGCTCGCTTCCAAGGCCTCGACCGCCTTCAGTTTGAGCGTGATGTCGTCGGCCGCGGTCAAGCCATCCGCTTCCGTCGCGCGTGCGAGAATTCCCGCCAGCTTGGCTTTGGCGCCGATGGCGTCCTGCTGCGCCTGCCGGATGCCAGCCTCGTTTTGGACCTCCTGCCCGAACACCAGCGTGTGCAGCCAGTCCCGCTCTGTCTCTGCCTCCGGGGCGGGCAACTGCACGCAGTTCTTGACCCGGTTCTCGAAGGCGCGCCAGACCTCGTACGTCCAGCCGGCGAGCGGCACCGAGAAGGGGGCGTCCGGTCCGTAGTCCGGTGCTCCGCCACGCGGCCAGGCATTGACAGTCTGCCGGTTGAACCGGTCGCAGGACAGCGTTTGAAGCACGAGCGTGTGGTCGGGCTCATCCGTTCGCGGCCCCGGCCCGTACCGGTTCGCCATCGGCTCGCGCAGCTGGTTCAGGAAGCCGGTGTAGCTCTTCAGACCGGCGACGCTCTTCTCCGTCGTCCCTTCCCAATCCCGCGCCGTTGTGTCCTCGCGGAAGCCCGGCAGGCTCCGTTTGCAGTCGAGGAGGAAAGTGCGGTAGCGGCCGTAATCCGTTTCTGTCCAGCGATAGATCGACAGGCCGAACAAGCCTGACAGCTGCTCCCATGGTCCGCCGCGCGGGCGCTCCCGCTGATACGCTTCGCAGGTGGGTAGCGTCATACTGACCGAACCCGACTGGGCCTTAACCGAGCTGTAGCTGCCGATGGTTGCGACCACCGCGGCGCCGAGCATCGGCAAAATCACTACCTTGGCTGTGTGGATCACGCTGTTCTCCCGGTTCGATATTTTGCTTGTCGCGTGGTGGGGATGCGTCCGGCGAGGTCGCTCGCGACATCCTTACGTTGACAAAATGAGGGACTAATGGTCCGTCGATTGTCAAGCCGTGGATCGGGCTGTCTCGCGCGATGGACGCGCGGACGATCATTGGCTGGAACCTGCGGCGGCTGCGGGTGGAATGCGGGCTGTCGCAGGAGCGGTTGGCGTTGGCTGCCGGCATCGACCGAGCCTATGTCGGCCGCGTCGAGCGCGGCTCGGAGAACGTGACCATCACCACGCTGGAAGCGATGGCGGCCGCCTTGTCCGTCCCGGTTGCGACGTTGCTGACGGAGCCTGCCGCCGACGCACCGAAGCCGCTGCCGCTGCGGGCCGGGCGTAAGCGAAAGCCGTAGCTGCCCTGTCACCGGTCGGCCGCCGCATGGGCCGCTAGGCCCCGGAGATCCACGAGGATCAGTCGCAGTTCGCGCCATGGCGAGAGGCCGCACGCGGACGGGCTGGGCTCCTGCGTGCAGAGCAGGACGCCGAGCTTCAGCGCCACCGCGTCGAGGGTTCTGGCGGGGGTCGCGAGCAGCCCGTCAGCCCGGTCGAGGACGGCTGCATCGAGGGCCGCCTGCTGCCCCTGGGCGGCGATCAGACCGGTTCTTTGGGCCGCCCCGTCCCAGCGCCTCTGCCGGCGCTCCAGAACCCGCTGCAGGCGACGCTGATGGCGGCCTGGAAGAACGGCTTGAGCGATGGTCAGCGCGTCGGCAGCATGACGACGCGTTCCTTCCCAATCAGGGGGCAACGGCACCCGCGGGTAGTCCATCTGGTCGAGGAGTGTCGCCTCGATCCGGTCGCAGCGCGCCAGCGCGGCCTCGTGCCGGTCTAGTAGCGCGTGAAACTCCGCGAAAAGCCGCGGTATCGGATCGGCGACGGGGTCGAGGGAAGCTGCCTTCGATGAGGGCTGCTCGGCACCCATCCCCTCTCTCACCAGTGCCGGCAGGCCGCTGAGAAGGGCGAGTAAGCGCCGGCGGGCCGGTGATCCCCGGGCCAGTGGCTGAGCCGCGTTGGGCAAGGCATCTTCGGGCCAGTCCACCTCAGTACTCCTGCGCGAGCAGGATGGTGAGGACCCGATCGCCGTCGAAGCGGTCGATCTTCCAGAAGATGCGTTCGCCAGCGGCTTCCACCGCGCCGAAGTCGTGCTCGCCATACGGGTCGTTGTCGGGCTCGAAGCGGTCGAAGGCGGCGATCGCGTCGAGGATGACCTGCTGCCGCTCGCGGCCGAGCGCGACGACGCCGGCGGTGAGGACGAGGGTACCGCCGGCGAGCGAGCGGCGCAGGATGTCATTGAGCGCAGCAACGCGCCCCACATCGAGGATGTCGGTCATGGAAAGCCTCAGGGAATGAGAAGGGAGGGTTGGTCTGTCGCGGTGGACGCGTAAGCGTCGCGCTTGGGCGCCCGGGCGGGCGATGCCTGACCCGGGCGCGACGGCCGCCGCAGTCAGCCCTCGCCGGGCGGGAGCAATGCGAGCTGGCTGACCGGCCGCGAAATCGAAGGTTCGAGCGGGTAGTCCCGCCAGCGCATCGAGAAGACCCGGCCGTTGCAGCCGATGACCTCGGCCTCCCACCAGCCCTCGTCAGGTCCCTCCTGGGCCAGCACGATGCTGCCGAGCCCGATCTGCTCGCGCTCGGTTGGCCGGACCTCCCCGATGAAAAGACCATCCCCGGGCCGAGGCTTCGGAGGAGCGTCTGCCGTTGCGACCGTCGGCACCATGCTTGCCACGTCCGCTATGGGCGGTGCTGCTTCGGTGGGAACAGCCGGCTGTTCGGCTTCACCACCTTTGGCTGGCGGAAGTGGCTCGGCGAAGGAGGCATCCAGCTCGCCGACCGGTTCACGCCTCTCTTCGGGGCGCTCGGTGATGCTGAGGCCTGCCTGGTCGCCGGCCAGCGCGACGAGGCGACCGTAGAGATCCCGGCGAGCGCCCGGCACGTGAGCCTTGCCACTCGGCAGGATGCGGCCGTGGGCAAGCTGCAGCGCGAGGGCACGCTGATCGTCGTCAGCGACCGGCAACACGCGCAGCTTCATTGTGACCGCTAGAGCGGTGGCTGCCTCGGCCTGATTGCCATCGAACCAAGCGGCACAGGGCTTGCCGCTGCGATTGCGACCAAACAGCACCAGGACCGGTGGTTGAGGGGTCAGTGGGCTCTCGGCGACAGGCATGGAGTCGGGGGCTGGGGCTGGAATGAAATGGATCGCCATTTTTGGGCTCCTGAAACGACGAAGGCCCCCGTGATGGGGGCCTTCCGTGGAGGTGCTGGTGAGGGGCGGGCGCCGGCTGGCGCACGATGGCGGTCGGTACCGCGGTGCTCGTGATCGCCGATGCAAGGCGCGCTTCCTCGATGCGTATCGGCTGGCACCGAAGCGATGCAACGGTTCGCCAGTCGACAGCATCAGCGTAGTACAAACTACAGCGTTGTCAAGATTTAAATCCTATAAATTTATGGTGGTCATTGAAACACCGACTGTTCTGCGCCATGAACAAGAGTTGGCCGTCGCCACGGAAGCAGACATGCTGCTCTCGACCCAACCCAGTCATTTCGGGTCCCCGAGGGGATGTCCGGAAGCGGACATTGAGCGGGCCAGCTTCGTGCGGCTGGAGTTGGCCGAAAGCTGTCCGTCTGGTTTCTGGCGGTCGGTGGTGTGAAGCAGACAGAGTAGATGGCCTGTGCATCACGTGCTGCCACGCCAAGATGGTACTGTCACGTAGCAGGAGCTTCGAGCCACTACGATGCACAGCCCCAACGGTTAAGCGCCTGCGCTACAAGCGTGCAGACTGCACCGGGGGAGGAGGGAAGCACCCACTGCAATCAACCCTAAGGTGCTCGCCACCAGCATGGCGATGAGCGGCGCGAAGCCGACGCAGATGAGCCACGCCGCCGTGGCCACCGTACCCGCACGCCGTGATGGAAAAACAGCACAGCCTAATCCTGCAGACCAGAAATCACGCTCAACGCTTATTCTGATCAGTTCACGACGCCGTGAACACAGCGGCGCCTCATTCCCACGCCCAAGAGGAAGCCGAGCGCCCCCACAAGGCGCTGCCGAATCGCCGTCCCGTGCGATGCATGTCTCTTCGCCCCCTCGGCTGGAGGCTTCGGGTAGAACTTAGGCGGTGTTGATGCTGTTCATCTGGTCAGGTTGGGGGATCGTGGTCATCCCCGTCATGGTCGGCACGGCGGTCGCGGTCGGGGCGGTGGGCGGGTTGGCGCTTCGGGCCCTCGGTCACCCCGAACTCACCTTTCTCGCCATTAGCCTCGGGTTGTTCGCGGCCGCAGCCGCCAATTGGATCGTCGGTCGGCGCCTGAACGGCAGGGCGCCGCGCGAACTCATTGATCCGGCCACGAGCGAACGCGTTCTTCTCCGCCGTCGACACGCGCTGTTCTGGGTACCGGTGCAGTACTGGTCCGTGCCAGTCGCGCTTGCCGCGCTCGTCCCATTGCTTGCTCTGCGCAATCTCTGAATCTGACGCCCCCAACCAGCCATACAGTTGAGGAGATGAGCATGCCGCGTGGCAGCTGTGAGCGTGCGGAGAGACCCAGTCGGTTCCTCGTGGCCTGTCTCACCGTAGTGATGGCTACGCCCGCCACGGCCGTGACACCGGTGACGCCTGTGGATGTTGAGAGCTGCGACGCCTTTCTAGATGCCTACGCTCAGTGCGCAGCAAGCCCTGGCGTGCCGGAGGCCGCCCGCCCCAACATTCGGCAAGGCATCGGCACGCTGCGCGAGAGCTTCCGCGACGCCATCAGCCGCAACACGGCCGCCCGCCCGACGGTCGCCTACCAGTGCGCGCAGGCCCATGAGGCCGTGCGTAAGAGCATGGTCGACGCCTTCAGGTGCGACTTCCCCGCTCCGCCGCCGGCCTCCCAGGCTCTGCTGCAGGCCGCGCCACCCGCGGCCTCGGCACAAGCGCCGGCCCGGGGGGCCGTGCGCGCCACCCTACCCCCGCCAAGCCCCGAGATGCAGGAGGTGGCGAAGGTGAACGCCTACACCGAGGTGCAGAACCACCTCGTGCGTTCCCATCCCCTGGAACGACAGCTCGCCGACTACCGACGCGACAACGAGCGCGTGCTCAAGCTCGGCACGAAGCTGGGTGCCAACGCCTGGTACCATTTCGGCATCGTCGACTTTGACGGGGTAATCGACGAACTGGACAAAGCGACCGCCCTGCCGGGGACCATTCCCGAGGTCGACTCCCAGGCCACCCGGCTGCTCGCAGCCTTGCGCGAGCTCAACCCGGTACTGAAGGCGCTGACCCGCTATCAGACCACGCGAGAGTTCAAGGAGGACGGCTACAAGTTCGCCCGCGAACAGCATCCGATCCTCGTGCCCAAGGTCGAAGCCGCCGCCAAGGCGATGGACGTCTACGGCACCGCCCTGTTCGAGCGCGAGCTCACCCGGGACGAGCGGCGGATGGCGTCGCTGGCGGAGGACGCCCCAGCACGCCGACTGCTCGCCACCAGCTTGGCGCTACGCCGGGCAGTGCAGCGCTTCGAGGCCCTGGCGCCAAGGTCCGATACCGCCCCGTTCCTGGCCGCTCTCAGCGACGTGTCGACCGCGAATCGACAGCTCGGGGCAGCGTTCGACGGCATGAACCCCAAAGCGAATTCGTCGTGCACCGGATACGCGGACACGGTGGCGAGCGTGATCGGCCACGGCCGCGACGTCGCGCGAGACATCAAGGCGAAAGGTGACCCGAGCCAGCCGGCGCGGCTGTTCAACGAGGCTTACAACCGCTCGGTGCGCGATCTCGAATCCTGCCAGCGATACGAGAATAGGGTGCGGCCGAGCTGACCGACGCTGGCACAACGCAGGCTGGCGGCCACCGACAATCGAACGCCGAGGGGCAGATGATCATGCCGCTTCATCAGGACCGCCGCGGCAATCGCCGGCTTCCTCCCGTCGTCTGGCTCGTCGCCTGGGTCGTCGGCGTTCCGGCATTGCTCGGCGGGCTCGGGGCTTGGGAGGTCGAGCGCGGGCTGGCGAGCGCCGAGAGCTATACGCGGCGACTGGTTGAGCTGCCGGTCTCCGTCGTCCAACTGCGGCTGCTGGCGGCGACAGATCCCTACGCCTCAGTCCGTTTCGAAGGCGGGCGCACCGCCTACGGGGCGGCACTGGCCGCCGACAAAGCTCAGGAGGCGCTGGCCGCGGCCACACGCGACCTGCCGCTGGCCCGGGCTCGCGCGTGGGTGCCGTACGCGACGCTCGGCGGCGCGCTGCTCGCACTGCTGACCGGTCTCGTCGCGCTGGCCGGCGGCGGAGCCGCGGGCCTGTGGGCGCGGCGCTCGCGCGACGCCTTGCTCGCCAGTTTTGACCTCGTGCGCCGCGTGCTGCCGGTGCTGCTTGGACTGCAGATCGTGGGCTTGAGCCTCGCGGTGCTCGCGGCCGCTCTGTTCGAGGCCACCGGGCTGTGGTTCACGCAGCGGTTCTCGGCCGGCGAAGCCAAGCTGCTGCTCGGCGCGCTGGTCATCGCCGCCTTGGCGGCCTGGGCCGCGGTCGCGGCGGTCCGCGGCCTGCGCGGGGTGTTCGCGCTGTTCACCCCCGAGCCCATCGACGTACGCGGCCGCGTCCTCGATGAGGCCGATGCACCGGGCCTGTGGCGCCTTGTGCGCGAGCTCGCCGGGCGCGGGGACGCGCTGGTCCCCGACGCGGTGGTCGTCGGCTTGACCGGTGGCTTCTTCGTCACAGAGTCCGCCGTGCGCCTGGGTCCAGACGCGCGAACGCTGACTGGGCGCACGCTGTACCTACCGGTCCCCTATCTCGGCGTGCTTGACGGGCGCGAGCTTTCCGCGGTGATCGGGCACGAACTCGCACACTTCGCGGGCGAAGACACCGCCTATAGCCGGCGCTTCACCCCGATCTATGCCGGCCTACATCGCGCGCTGACCGCGCTGGGCAATGTCGGCCCCGGAAACCTACTCGCTCGCCCAGCCGCCTATGTCGGCCATCGCAGCCTCGGCACCTTCGACGCGGCGGTGGCGCGTTGGAGCCGGGCGCGTGAGTCCGAGGCCGACCGGCGCGGTGCCCAGGTCTCTGGGGCACCAACCGCAGCCTCCGCTCTGCTGCGCGTTGGCGTCCTCGGCCCGGTGGTGGGCGAGATGCTCGCATCCGCCTACGGCGAGCCAGACGCGGCGCCCGACGATCTTGTCGCGGGCGTACTCGACGCAATCCCCGCTGCCGGCTTCCCCGACCCGGGGGCGCACCTCGACGACCGTCAGGCGCATCCCACCGACACCCACCCGCCCGATCGGCAGCGGATCGCGGCGCTCGGCGTTCCGCTCGACGCCGAGCTGTTCGCTCGCGCCGCCCGGCCGCTGACCGTAGGGGACCGTGACTGGCCGGCCGCCCTGGTCGCGGACTGGGCTGGCCTGTGCCGCTGGCTCAGCGCGGACTTCCTCACCGGGGCACGGGAGCACCGGGCTGCCGAGCGGCTATACCTGGAGGAGACCGCGGCGGCAGTGCCAGTCGAGGAGACGCTGGTGCACGAGAATGGTGCGCCGATGGTCTGGACGATGGGCATCCTAGCGCTCCTCTCCGCCGGGGCCGGCGCCGGCCTGCTGCTGTACCCCCGCGCACTCGGCATCGCGCACGATGCGTTGGCCCAGCAGATCCTCGCCGCCGTCGCCGCGGCGGGTGTCGCTTTGGCAGGCATCGTCGCCGCACACGTGCATCGACGCGGCCGGACGCCGCTGCTGGTGCTGACGCCGGACGTGCTGCGGTCGCCGCTGCTCGACGGCGCGGTCGCGTGGCAGGATGTGGCGGACTTCCAGGTCACGCACGGCAAGCGGCTCACCTTGACGCTGGCACTCGCGCCGGACGCCGCGCTGCCGAGGGCCAAGCGCCTGTTTTCGCAGGCCCGTGTTAGCCGACGGCGACGTCACGTCAGCGTGCAGTCTCTGGGCGCGCGCGGCCTGAAGCCCGACGCCTTCGCCGTGCTGGTCGGACGCTATCTCGCGGCCTCTCGCGCCCGCGTGCACCTGTCAGCGGCACATACAGGGCTCTGATCGCTTGGCCACCGGCAAACGTCTTTCCAAGCGCTGGTTCAACGCCGCTTGTGGCCCGTCGCCCTATTCTTCGCGGCATTCCTGATCGGGCTAGCTGTGCAGTCCCGAGGTGAGATGGATTGGATCGTCTCTGAAGCGGTCTGGATTGTCTGCCCAGGCCCGGCAGATCGTTTCATACGGAGTAAGGCCGCGTAGGGTCTTGAGCCGCCGAGCGAAGTTGTAGGCATCCAGGAAGGCGGCGAGGTGTTCCCGCATCTGATCGTGGGTGTCGTAATGGTAGCGCTTGACCGTCGCCTCCTTGAGGGTCCGGTTCATGCGCTCGACCTGACCATTGGTCCATGGGTGGTTTGGCTTGGTGAGCCGATGCTCGATGTCGTGTGCCCGGCAGATCTGGTCGAAGCGGTTGACGCGGTACAGGGCGGTCGGGCCGCGACGGTTCTTGGGCAGCTCGGCGAACTGGACGCCGTTGTCGGTCAGGATGATGTGCAGGCGGTAAGGACAGGCCTCGATGAGTGCCTCCAGGAAAGCGCAGGCCACGGGTCGATCAGCGCGTTCGTGCCGCTGGGCAAAGGCGTATTTGGACGTCCTGTCGATGGCCACCCAGAGGTACAGCTTGCCTTCGCCGGTGCGAACCTCCGCGATGTCGATGTGGAAGAAGCCGATCGGGTAGCCCTTGAACGCTTGCTTGCCGGGCTTATCGCCGCCGACCTCGGGTAACCGGCTGATTCCATGGCGTTGCAGGCAGCGATGCAGCGACGAGCGGGTCAGGTGCGGGATGGTGGCCTGCAGCGTGTAGAGGCAGTCGTCGAGCGGCAAGAGGGTGTGCCGGCGGAAGGCGACGATCACCGCCTCTTCCTCGGTCGTGAGCACGGTAGAGTGCGGCGTCTTCGGTCCCATCGCCGCGTCATGAACGAAGGCTCGCTTATGCCACTTCGCGACTGTCTTGGGGTTCAGTCCGTGCTGGGCGGCAAGATCTTTGAGCGGAGCTTTCGATCGCTGTAGCGCTGCTCTGACCGCGTGCGTGGTCGTGGCGCAGCCGTGAAGAACCTGTCCCATAACGCCTCCCGGAATGCAGCGACCTCAGCGAAACTGATGCCACCACACCTCGGGACTGCACAGCTAGCGGAGAGCCGTCACTGGCTGGCGACGGGGAGATGATGCGGGTGCGTGCTGAGCGGGTGGCGCTGGACCTGATGCTTGGCAGCCCTCGGCGCAATTGGTCGACTTGGACGGTTGAGGTCTACAACGCATCCGGGCGGCACGTGATATCGAAGCCGTTCACGGATGTTCTTAAAAATGAGACGTAGAGACAAAAGATTAGGACGCTCAGACAATAAGGTTCTGGTCTGTTCCTGACGTTGGTGCGTTACTCACGCCGCTAATGAACAGATCAGGCTTTGAATGATGAACGGTGTCGCTCACCTAAAATGGCTGTCTCGGCGGGGATACGCGTCGTCGGTAAAAAGCGCGATCGGCCAATCGATCGAACGGCGGAAAAAGGCTGCTGAGATGCCCGCAACTTCGAGCGCGCCTTCCGCGAGGCAGTCCGGTGGGAACGTGGTTGCGTTCACGCCGCGTGGTGTATCTGGCGATGATCAGACAGGCAAAAAGCTTCAAACGTCCTGAGCGGCTTTGGCGCTCGATCCGGTGAGAAGCTCGGGTGTCAGCACTGAACCACAGGTCGGACGCCTATGCTTCGACCGCTCCGGCGTCGAGCACGAGCTGACGAACTAAAGCCTCCCGCCTTGCGTGACGCAGCACGATGCGGGCCGTCGCTCGGGCATTGGCCGCGCGCAGTTCAGCCTTGGGGCGCCATCGCGGAGCGCGCGCTAGGCCAAAGCGCGAAACCACAGGGCATTGGCGAGAGCTACGGCACGACGATCAGTCACCGGTCCGCGCTCGTGCGAGTCGGACAATCCCAGGGTCTGCATGGCATCAATCCTGAGCGGCAAAGGTACGCCCGCTCTCGAACTAACGGCCTTATGACACGGAATGATAGGCGGAACAATACTTATTTCTGCCCAGATATTCAATATCTTCCAGCAAGGGTTAGCATTCGCGCACTCACCATCCGTGAAATTTAGGGCATTCGTGCAACTCCATGTTGACGTAAATGTTAATAACAAAACTTCGTGAAATCACTATACCAAAAGCCTCGTAAACCTATCTATTCGTTTCAGATTGCAGCAATATATATGAAGAAAAGAGCCTTGATGATCGCAGGTCAGCTATGAACGACAATACGACCGATTTTGGTAGAGCGCTTGAGCTGACCCAAGAGCTGGCGCGTACGCTGATGCGATCGATCCAGGCTCAGCCCGGCAGGGTCAACGCGTCCGACATGGCCGCTATTCGTCGCCTTGAAGCGTTGGCACACCGAGGTGAGCTTTCAGAGGATTTCGCCGAGGCCATCTCCGCCACGCGGCGGACCCTGGCCCGCTTAAATGCAGAGGGAAGGCATCCGCGGCGGACGAGGCTTATCTCGACAGCAGCGGAGTAGGGCTGCCTGACCACGCATTGACCGGCTCGACCCCGCCGCCCGATCCGATCACGGGCTGGCGGGGGAGGTCGACTATCTCACCGGCGGTAGGCCGATACGCAACTTGGCCCGGGTGCAGGATGGCGAGGCAGCATTAGGAACGTGTCACCGCACCGGATGCCGTAGTGTGCTGGAACGGGGCGCTAAGTGGCCTCAGGCCGTCTCGGCGACCTTCTCAACCTTTTTCCGCCCGCGGGCCTTCGGAGCCGCCTCAGGGGCCTTAGCGGCCTGGGGCTTCCTACCGCGGGTCTTGGGCGCCTCGGAGACTGTTTCGTCGGCTGCGGCAGCCTTGGGAGCCGCCTTTTTCCGTTGCTGACCGAGGCCGAGGGATCGAGCAAGCTCGGACCGCTGAGCGGAGTAGCTTGCGGCGGTCGACGGGTAGTCCGAAGGCAAGCCGTAGCGTGCGCGGTACTCCCCCAACGTTAGGCCGGCCACGGTCAGGTGGCGCTTCAGCGTTTTGTAGGGCTTGCCGTCGAGGAAGGAGATCAGCGCGTCGGGCGTGACCGACTTGCGGATCTGTGCCGGCGTCGGCTTCTCGGGGCCCGCGGGCTCGGCGGGCGCCCCGTTGGCAAGACCCGCCAAGGCCGCGTGCACGCCGACGATAACCTTGGGTAGCTCCGACACCGGCACGTTGTTGTTCGAGACATAAGCCGCGACGAGGTCGGCAGCGAGTTCGATGAAATTGTTCGGTTGGGCTTCGGCTTGGTCGGCCACGGCGATCCCTTTCATTGAGTGGATCTATTGCTCTGCCGAACAAGGTTGATCGTCAAGGCATATCCAGGGAAAAACACACTACTGGATGAAAAAAGCGGATGAAAAAGTTTGTTGCTATGCTTCAACATGAGGTTTAGCGGGGAATAGAAACCCCGGACCGCTCGAGCGTCCAAGGCTTCTATCCCCGCTGCAGGCTGCTGTAGAAGACCTGTTGACTGTTCCTGCCGCAGCCGACGGCGCTCAATACGAGGACCGCTTGGTGTTGAGCCTCCAAGCCGGCTTGGCGCTGAGCTTCGGAGTCGTTCGAGCCACCGTGGGCCTCGATAGCCTGTCGTGGAAATAGGCGCCGTCGTTATCCACAAGTAGCCGGGGCCGCCCATGGGGACGCACCGGCCCACTCTTCCGCGAAACCATGTCCCTCGACCATGCGTACAGATCACAGCAGGCTCGCGCGATCTTGTGCGAGTCATGCCTTGATCCGGATGAGAGATCGGTAAATTTCACGCCGGTAGCGTACACACAGGACAATTGAAGTGACGGAAGAAAACCTGGGGTTGAACCCCGATATGCTCACAATGGCAGCCGAACTGGTAGCTGCTTACGTTTCGAACAACCGCGTACCAGCAACCGAGCTTCCCGCTCTGATCCGCACCGTTCATGCGGCGCTCAACGACATCGCGAACGGGACAGCCGCCGATCGTGCTAACGCCCCGGCCGAAGAGGTCGAGCAGCCGACCGCAGCGCAGATTAAGAAGTCGGTCCGGCCTGACGGCTTGGTCAGCTTCATCGACGGCAAGGCCTATAAGACGCTCAAGCGCCATCTGACGAAGCACGGCCTAGACCCAAACAGCTATCGAGCGAAGTTCGGCCTGCCGGTCGACTATCCCATGACGGCTGCCGCTTACTCCGAGGCCCGCTCCGCCCTCGCGAAGAACATCGGCCTCGGCCGGCCAGGCCGTATAGCCGCCTGAGCGACCTACAGAAGCCCGCCGCGATCCAGCGGCGGGCTTGGGGGCCTCAACCAGCTCCATACCTGCCCTTGGCGTTCCCAGAGCCGGTCGACGGCGGCTTCTCGTCGTAGCCGCCGCTTTCAGAAGGATGGTCCGGCTGCGGATCGGGAAGACCGGGGGAAGTCGGTCCGGCGCTCTCGGCCGGAGGCACAGGCGCCTTCGCAGGATCGAGCGGATGGCCTGGCGGTTGGGTACCGGCTGCTTCTGTCATCGTTGCTTCGTCGTCGCTCCTGGGGTCCTCGCCAATGCTCTATCAGGCGAAGGCATCTCATCGACGGAGGTCCCCCCTACGGGGCGCCCGCTCTGTCAGCGGGCCGTGATCTGTGCGACCGCGGGGGTGCGCCCAACAAGGCCACGAACGACTCTAACGGCCCGCACCGGCAGCTGCACCAGACCTCCGATCGCGACAACGGCTGCGACGGTGAGGATGGCGCCGACGATCTTCAGCATGGGTAGGGCTCCGGTGCATGCAGCGCCTGCAATGAAGCGGCGCCGGTTCTGCCGTTAAGGCAGCGCCCCGAAGGTGGCGAAGTTGTGGGCCGGTCAGTGGACCAGCATCATCAGGCCCTGGCCTATGAAGACCATGAGAGCAAGCTTGAGGATAAAGCCAATGTCTTCAGCTGCTTAACGCATCACTCGTCTCCGTCTCTGATGCTTAACGATCTCCTACATCGATCATCGAAGATAGCCCTGTTCATACATCGTTAGAAGTTTTATAGGGCTACACACAGGCGGTGCTTAACAATCTATTAAAGTGCAAGGCCGGCGTTAAGCATTGCACCGCACCGAATGCGCCTAGAGACGGCGCACGGAAAAAAACAGCACACTTAGGAGTGGCGAAGTTTGCCACTCCTCTTTTGCCTACGCCACGGCGCAGGCCACCGGGCGCTCCCCGCACCGTGCGTCAGGATGTCAAGCGCAGCGAACGGATCGAGCCTGACGCCCTCGCCGCAGTTTCCGGCACTCCGCTCGACAGTGAAGGGCGGCTAAGGGTGGAATTCAGCTGATCCGCTTTGGGCAGCGATGCAGGGAAGAGGACATCGTCGCAGTGCCCGGTTGCGACCCATCGCGGACCTTGGGAAGGTCCGCTTCACGACATGCTGGCAGAGTATGACCCAAGTCCGCGCCGGGTTAGATTTTCGGTTGTCAGCTTTGACGGGTGCTTTCCGAATAGCTGCCGCGCTTATCTGAAACCGTGGCCGTCGCATGCTTGACCGTGTGATCCCGGCACAGGATCGTCCCAAGGACATTCGGCGTGTGCGGCGGGAAACATGATCGGCCATCTGGAAATTCTGAGCCGCTTGATGCTCGCCGCCATCCTCAGCGGCCTGATAGGGATTGAGCGCGAGCGATTGCTCTGGGCCGCAGGCCTGCGAACGCACATGCTCGTCGGGGTCGGCGCCTGCCTCATCGTCATCGTTTCGGCCTTCGGTTTCAGCGATGCGCTCAGCACGCACAATGTCGTCCTCGATCCTTCACGTATCGCAGCGCAGGTCGTCTCAGGCGTGGGGTTTCTTGGAGCTGGGACGATCCTGCTTCGCGGCGAGGTGGTCAAAGGGCTCACAACGGCAGCGAGCCTCTGGGCGGTCGCGGCCATCGGCCTCGCGGTCGGCAGCGGCCTGTACGTCGCCGGCATCGCGACGACCGTCATCCTCCTGGCGATCCTTGCCGGATTGAAGCCCCTTCAAGAGCGCTATCACAACCGGCAGCGTGTCCAACCGCTACGGGTGCTGGCAGAGCCGGGTACGATCACGTTCGATACCCTGCAGGGGATCGCCGGGCAGCGTGCCTCGCGCATCCGCCAGTTCGTCGTGCAGCGTGCCGCCGATCCGGCGCAGGACGAGATCCTGATCTCGTTTGCGCGGCTATCAAATCAGTCGGTGGCGGAGATTGCTCAGGGACTGCGAGCGCGCCCAGGTGTGACGAGCGTCGAGAACGTCGAGGGTCATCTGTAGTCATCTGATAGGCCGGCGGGCGCGCAACCACTGTCCATACGAGCCGTTGTTCGGCATCGTAAAAATGGAGACGGCTAATGAAATTCAGGACGCTTGCACCCGTTGCTCTCATGTTGACGGTGGGTCTCGCCGGCCCTGCCATGGCCAAGAAGGACAAGCCGGGGGCGGACTGGATCCCCGCCGAGCAGGTCAAGCAGAAGCTGATGGACGCCGGCTACTCCAGCATCACCGAGTTGGAGGCCGATGACGGGCACTGGGAGGGCGAGGGCCTGAAGAACGGCGTGAAGATGGAGTTCCACGTCGATCCCAAGACGGGCGCCATCACCAAGGAAAAGCCCGACAAGGATTGATGGATAAGGTCCCGCCCCCCGCCTCCGGAGAGGTCCAGACCGGCAAGAAAGGCAAGCGCACGGCGTACCTGATCGCCGTGCGCCATAAGCGCGAGGCGCCTCGTATCTACGCCGTAGTAGCCGCTTCCGCCGAGGCCGCACTCGCGCAGTTGGACGGACTGACGACCGATGGCTTGGGGATCGAGGTCGTCGGTGCCCTCTACCGGGACCTCATCCGACGCCTCGGCCTCAAGGCGGGCGAGTTGCGGCTCGTATGAGCGTCCCGCCGCTCCGTCGAGGCGGCGCGCGTTCAGTACCCGTGCCGAGCGCTCGCTTGCTTCTTTGCCTTCTTCAGACGCCGCAAGCCCCGGATCGTCCGGACAAGCCTCTTGGCTTGCCGCTTCTCACAGGCCTCCGTGACAGCGCGGCCGGCGACCTTGACCATGAAGTGCCCATCGGCGGTTCTCTCCTTGGTGACGTGGTGCATCGTCGGATCTCCTGCTGTCAGGGTGGTCGGGAGTCGTGGATCTTGTCTCCGGGATGATTACGAAGGCGTCATGCGTCTGCGCTTTTGCGCGGTGAAGCACCGGCCACCACAATTAGGCGGCGGCATTTGCCCTACCATCTGCCTCCCGCGTTCGTGATGCAGCAGCTGCGAGGCCTCCCGCTCACCGACTGGTTGACGTGTCCTGGGCCGCGACTTCCACAGCGGCTCGCGCTAGGTCCTGTTGGAAGCGTGGATCGCGGAACAACGCCTCAGCGATGACGGCCGCCGCGATCTTTCCTGCTTCGAGATCGGACGGGAAGTGCGTGCCCGCGATCATGCGGTTGGCCCCATACGAGCTTGCGAAGGCAAACAGCGCCTGGCGTTTATCCGGCACGAGATGCGATAGCACCGTGGCAGCGAGATACCCGAACGTCGCGTGACCGCTTGGGTAGGACGTGCTGGCGGAGCGGTGGCCGAACGTGGCGAGATCGGGCTTCAGCGTGTAGGGGCGCGGCCGTGTGATGGCGTTTTTGGCCGCCAGCACGATCAGCTCGCCATCCTGGAACACGCGCTCGATCAGCCCGGCGGTGACCGGCATCGTCTCCGCGGTGAAGGCCGGACCCAGAACACCGCTGAAGCGGTCGAGCGTGCACGGGAGGTTCGCCGTGATGCGTCGTTCATCCTCGGAAGAGCGGGCGCCGACGGCCGCCTCGACCGCCTGCATGTCGGCCCTGGACGGCTCCGAACCTGGCGCGGGCGGCGGGGGCAGGACACGTGGCAACGCTATCGTCGCCGGGTCGAGGTAGGTGCTGTGCAGCGTGTCGGCGGCGGCAGGCGGAGCGAGAGACAGGAACACCGCGAACGCTGCGGCCCGCCGGCGGCGGCCCATGCCGGAAACGTGATGTATCACTGACCCCTCCTTACGTTCTGCTCGCAGTATCGCCTGCAACCACGCCGCCGGTCCGCCAAGGGGCTCCTCGGAAGCGGTTTCGGGCATCAGCATCACCAACACCGCGAGGGCGACCGCGGCGGCGGCGGCACAGGCGAGATAGGCTGCGTCGAACCCCGCCGTCTGCACCAAGGTTCCGGCGATCACGAAGGACAGGGAGGCGCCCGCGCCCTGCACGGTTCCGATCAGACCGTGGGCGGCGTTGTAGCGGCCGGTCCCACGGGTAATGTCGGCCATCACCAGGGGCTTCATCGCGCTGAGCAGTCCGGCGCCGATGCCGTCGAGGCACTGGACCGCGATCAGCCAGTATGGGTCGCGCCAGGTGAGGTAGAGCAAGGCCCGAACAGGCAGCGCGGCAAAGCCGATCACGAGGAGGGGCTTGCGCCCCCAGCGTTCGGCACGGCGGCCGACAATGAGCCCCATCGGCACCATCACCGCCTGGGCGCCGATGATGCAGACTGAGACGATGACGGACGACCAGTCCGGGCGCGCGCGCCCGATTTCCTGCGCCACGAGGGTCAGAAGCGGCGCGTTGGCGAAGTGGAACAGCCCAACGCATGCGGCGAAGACCACGAGCGGCCGGTTGGTCAGCAGCGACCGCCACCCGGCGGGTGCGTCTTCCGCTTCGCCCTCACCGCCACCGCGGGCCCGGCGCGCATCGATTGCCCGACGGGGGATGGCGAAGAGGGCCGCCGCCGAGACGATGGCGCAGGCGGGCACCAGGAGGAACACCGCCCGGTCTGGGAACAGCCAACCGACGAGGCCGATCAGCGTGGCGATGGCGACGTTCCCGGTACGCTCCAGGGCGGCGTTGCGGCCGAAACGTCGGGCCAGCTTCCCGGCGGGGAACAGGCCGAGGGTGAGCGCCGCTACGGCTGGGCTGAGCATGCCGCCGACCGCCGCGAGAACGCAGGAGGCGACGAGCACGGGCCAGAAGTTTGGAAAGAGCGCGATGAGGAGAGTGGCCAGGGAGAGCGCGACCAGGGCACCGAGCAGGATCACGCGCTTGTCGCGGACTGCGTCGATGGCGGTCCCGATGGGCGTTTGCGCCACGATGCCGACGATGCCCGCCACCGTGCTCACCAGCCCGACCGAGGCGTCGTCCCAACCGCGATGCACGTAGAGGTAGACGTTGAGGTAGGGTTTGATCGCCCCGTTCACGTCGATCAGCAACAGGTTGAGCAGGTCGAGCGACTTGGAGACGGAGCGTTGGCTCGAAGCGGGTGGCTGCCCTTGTCCTTCACCGATGTCCTGATCCACGTGTTTGGCTCCCTTTCCTGCCAAGCTAGGGCGTTGCAGGACTGAACCGAAGTAGGCGGACCCTATGTACGCATGACCGGATTGGATCGGAGGCGGAACGTCTGCTTCGGAACGAAGGGGCAGGGTCCGGTTGCCACCCTTTGCAGAAGCTGGGAATGTCTGCTTGTCGGCGGCTCGGTGAGGCAATGCCCTACGGCCGAGAAGGGTGGATTTCTGCCGGTCCGCTTCCGGGCGGCAGATGCATCGAAGCGGACATAGAGGGGGTCAAACGGCTGCGTTATCCGACGTTCGGCGAGATCGAACTCGAATACGCCTCCTTCTCGGTCGATGGGCGGCCCGACCTCGGCCTGCTCATCTACACACCCGTCGCGCACAGTGCTGCAGAGGCGATCCGGGCGCAGGTCGCCCTGCGCATGGAGATGCGCGCGGGCCTCGACTGCCCCCCATCGCCTCGATGTCTCGGAGGCTTTCCCAATCACGTCCCCCGCAGCATCGACTGGACCGCCGCCGCGAGCGCCCGTGCGGCGGCTCCGGCCGCGGGCGAAGGTGCGCGGGCGAACATCACGATCTCCGAGGGCGGCAGGACGGGAAGGTCGTAGCGCGCGCCGACATCGCTCATGCGGCCGGAGGCGATCGCCCCCATCGGGGCGATGCCGAGCCCCGCCCGCACCGCGGCGACCAGCGCGCTGCAGGAGCCGCCGATGAAAGCCTCGCGCCAGGGGCGATGCGCAGCATCGAGATGGCGCACCGCCATTGAGCGGACCCCGCAGGTGGGCCCGAGGGTGACGAGGGGGATAGGCCGATCCGGCGCGACGATGTCGTCCTCGAGGGAGCGCCAGCCGAGGGGATCGAGCCCCAGCACTTCGCCATCCGCGCCGCCGGCCTCGCGCCGAATGATGACGGCGTCGAGCTCGCCTTCGTCGAACGATGATCGCACCTGCTGCGACAGGCCGAGGCGCAGTTCGACCGCGCTGCGCTTGGGGATCGCGGCGCGCACGTGCCGGATCACGTGCTCCAGTCCCGTCCCAAGCGCGTGGTCGCTCGCGCCGATGACGAAGCGCAGGGTGGGTTCGTCGTCGAAGTGCATCGCCTCGTCGTGCGCAGCCATCAGCGCGCGGGCCTTGGCGAGAAAGGCCAGCCCGTCCTCGGTCGGGCGCACGAAGCGGGGCGTGCGCTCCAGGAGCTTGCGGCCCAGTGCCGTCTCAAGTGCCTTGATGCGGGCACTAACCACCGGCTGCACCGTGCCCGCCGCCTCCGCTGCCCGCGAGAAATTTTCGAACTCGACCGCGAGGATGAACAGACGCACCGAAGCAAGGTCGAGCATGATGCCAATTCACTATGATAACGACAGCAAAACATAGCGTTCCACATTGATGGGGCAACGGCCAAATTCCCTCTGCGACCAACACCCGGCACCAAACGCAGGAGGCCTCCATGCCGATGATCATCGTCCGCTACGTCACCCCCACGCCCCGCCCCGAGCTGCGCGCCCGCATCGCCGAACTTGCTTCGCGGCTGGGTGCCGAGAAGCTCGGCAAGGACCGGAGCGTCACCGCCATGTTGATCGAGGAGGCCGACCCCAAGGGCTGGTTCATCGGCGACAGGAACCCGACCGACGAGGGTCTCTCGGCCTTCTGGATGGACTTCAAGATCACGACCGGCACCAACACCAAGGACGAGACGGCGGCCTTCGTGAAAGCGGCGTTCGAGGGCATGGAGGCCCTGCTCGGGCGGCTGCACGAGGAGTGTTACGTGCTCGTCCACGCCGCCGATGGCGACGCCTATGGCTATGGCGGGCGCACCCAGAACGGCCGCTGGGCCGCGTCCCATCCGGGTTGACGCCCGATGCGCCTCCTCAGCCGACGCGACACCTTCGCGGGCGTCGCCGCGCTCGCCCTGACGGCGGGCACTCCCCTCCCACCTCTACGCGGAGAACCCTCCATGTCCGGATCGACCAAGGACTACCCGACGCTGCCTGGCCTGCGCCAGCGCCGCCTGCACGACATCGAGGGGATGAGCGTGCGCATCCTGGAGGCCGGGTTCGAGACGCCTGGCCGCCCCCTCGTCCTTCTGCTCCACGGCTTTCCCGAGATGGCCTGGAGCTGGCGCAAGGTGATGCCGGCTCTGGCGCAGGCCGGTTTCCACGCCGTCGCCCCCGACCAGCGCGGCTACGGCGGCACGACGGGCTGGGATGCTGAAGGAGACCCCGCCGCTTTCCGCACCCATGCCTACGCCACCGACGCCCTGCGGATCGTCTCGGCGCTGGGCTACCGCTTCGCGGCGGTCGTCGGCCACGATTTCGGGTCGATGGTCGCGGCCTACGCGGCCCTCGTCCGCCCGGACGTGTTCCGGTCCCTGGTAATGGTCAGCTTCCCGTTCGACGGGCCGCCCGCGCTCCCCTTCGACGATGCCGACCATGCGGCGAACCCACCCGGCCCGTCGCTCGCGGAAGCACTGGCCGCGCTGCCGCGCCCGCGTAAGGACAGCATGGCGTTCTTCGCCTCGCCCGAGGCGGAGGCCGACATGCTCTATCCGCCGCAGGGGCTGCACGCTTTCCTGCGGGCCTACTTCCACGTGAAGAGCGCCGATTGGCCGGGCAACCACCCACATCCGCTGACCAGCGGCTCCGCCGAGGAACTCGCGACACTTCCACACTACTACATCATGGATCGCGCGCTCGGCATGGCGGCGACCGTCCTCCCCGACGCGCCGAGACCGGAGCAGGCAGCGGCCAATCCATGGTTGCCGGATGCCGACCTCGACCTCTACGCGCGGGCGTTCCGGCGCACGGGTCTTCAGGGCGCGCTTAACTGGTTCCGCTGCCACACCGGGCCGATCGGTCAGGCGGAGATCGCGCTGTTCTCCGGCCGGACGATCGAGGTACCGACCCTGTTCCTCTCCGGCAAGGCCGATTGGGGGACCTACCGCAAGCCCGGCGCGCTGGAGCGCATGCGCTCCACTTATCCCCGGATGGCGGGCGTCAATCTCATCGACGGCGCTGGCCACTGGGTCCAGCAAGAGCAGCCCGAGCGCTTCACCGCCGGGCTCCTCGACTTCCTCCGGGGACAGGGGAGCACACCGTGATCCGGTCAGACCGTCCCATCCGTGCCGGCCTGGACCGCCGAGCGGTCCTGGCTGGCGTCGCCCTCTCGTCGATCCCCTGCCTCGACGTCGGAGCTACATCCATGGCCGATCGAGACGTGTCTCCCGCATCCGGCGCCGCCGGGCCGACCGTCGTGTTCGACGTGACCGAGACCTTGCTGGACCTCAGCGTGCTCTCGCCCGTTTTCGTGCGCATCTTCGGCACGGCCGACATGCTGCGAACCTGGTTCGATCAGGTGATCCTCTACGCCGAGGCGCTAACGCTGTCGGGGGCCTACGTCGAATCCAGCACGGTCGGCCTGGCCGTCCTCAGGATGCTCGCCGAGGCCAGGGGCCGCGAGGTCGAACCGGCCGACATCGAGGCGTTGAAGCGATTGTCCGGCGCGATGCCGACCTATGCCGACACGCCGAAGGCGCTGGCCGATCTGGCGGCAGCGGGGTTCCACCTCGTCACGCTCAGCAACACGCCGAGCGACGGCGTGGAAGCCCAGCTGACCCATGCCGGAATCCGCGAACATTTCGCCGGGATTCACAGCATCGACGACCGGGTGCGCCGCTACAAGCCGGCCCGCGAGAGCTACGCCGCGCTCGCGACCGCGCTGGGCGTCGCCCCGTCGGACCTCTGGCTCGTCTCCTGCCATGCCTTCGACACGTTGGGCGCCGCCGCCGCCGGATACCGGACGGCGCTGGTGCTCAGGCCAGGGAACGCCCCGATAGGCCTGGGCAAGAAGCCGGACATAATCGCGGCGGACTTTTCGAGCTTGGTTGATGACCTGATCCGAACGAGCCGCCAGCACGATTAAGGACGGTAGGTCTCCGGCGTCGAGCCGACATCGCGCCTCGGCCGAAACCGGCCGTTGCGCCCCCTCGAAGGAGTGCATCGAGGCATAATGCACGATCTCTCGCGCCGCCGGATGCTCGCCGCTATCGTCTCGCTCGCCCTTCGGCGGGCTCCAAGCGGGCATTCGCATGATTGCAACTGAAGCTCCGCTGATGGCGCGAAGCCGTCGTGCGGCGATCAGACGCCGAACAGCGGCTTTCCGTCCCAAGCCGAATTTGCCGGAGGGCTGACGAACGGCCACGTTGGAGAAGCGCCGTCGGCAGTCACGGCGGCGGGGTTGGGTCGGTAGCCGAATGGCGGCTTGGGGTGGGAAGCCGCCCGTCCGCTTCTGCGCCGAGAAGGAGCAGAAGCGGACGTTGAAGTCGGGATTGAACGTCGGCCGTAGCACCTGAGTCGTGAGGTTCTACCTCAGGCGGCTCTGACGGTAGCGAGGAAGTGGTCGACTTCCGCCGCGAGGTGCTCGGACTGACGCGACAGCTCGGACGCCGCGCCGAGCACCTGGGTCGCCGCCGCGCCGGTCTCCTCGGCCGCGGCCGCCACGCCGGTGATGTTGCCGGTCACCTCCGCCGTGCCCACAGCCGCCTGGCTGACGTTGCGCACGATCTCCTGCGTCGCCGCGCCCTGCTGCTCCACCGCCGCCGCGATCGAGGTCGCCACGTCGCTGATCTGGCGGATGCGCCCGGTCATGCCGCCGATCGAAGCGACCGCCTGACCAGTCGAGGTCTGGATCTGCGCGATCTGGCCCGAGATCTCGCTCGTGGCCTTGGCCGTCTGCTCGGCCAGCGCCTTCACCTCCGCCGCTACGACGGCGAAGCCCTTGCCGGCGGCGCCTGCGCGTGCCGCCTCGATGGTGGCGTTGAGGGCCAGCAGGTTGGTCTGCCCGGCGATGTTCGAGATCAGCCCGACCACGTCGCCGATGCGCGAGACCGCAGCGCTCAGTGCCTGCACCAGGGTGCCGGTCTGGTCGGCCTCCTGCACTGCAGCGTGGGCGAGCGCCGCCGAGCCGCCGACCTGGCGCCCGATCTCCAGCACGGACGCGCCGAGTTCTTCGGCTGCCGCCGCCACCGTGGTGACGTTGGTGCCGGCCTCCTCGGCGGCCGTCGCCACCATGGTGGACTGGCACGCCGTCTCGGTCGCCGTCGCGGTCAGGGCCCGGGCGGTGGCCTGCAGCTCGGTCGCCGAGGACGACACCATCCCGACGATGCCACCCACCGCCGCTTCGAAGTCGTCGGCCATCTGGCGCATCCCGGCCTTGCGCTGCGCCTCCGCCGCTAGATCGCCCTGCGCGGTCTCCGCTTCGATAGCGCGAGTCCGGATCAGGTTGTCCTTAAACACCTGGACGGCGGCAGCCATCGCACCGATCTCGTCGCGACGTTCCTTGGCCGGCACCTCTTTGCTCAAGTCCCCCGCGGCGAGACCGGTCATGAACGCCGTCATGGCCCGCACCGGCCGCACCACGCTCCGGCCTATAATTGTCGCGAGAAGACCGATCATCACCGCAACGATGGCCGCGCCGCCGAGCAGACGCATCAAGGTCGGCCGCATTTGCGCCGCCGTGTCGTCCGCGTAGATGCCCGATCCGATGATCCATCCCCAAGGCGCGAAGCCTTTTACGTAGGAAATCTTCGCCACCGGTTGATCCATACCGGGCTTGGGCCACTGGTATGGGACGAAGCCCGCGCCCGATTGCTTCACCCGTTCGACCACATCCACGAACAGGTGCTTCCCCGCCGGGTCGACGATGTCGGTGATATCCTTGCCGACAAGGTCGGCCTTGGGATGCAACACCATGCGCGGGTGCATGTCCTGGATCCAGAAGTACTCGCTGCCCGCGTAGTGTAGGCCACGAACAGCCGCTACCGCCGCGTGCTGGGCGGCATCGCGGCTCATCCGGCCGGCGCGCTCCTCGCCTTCAAAATAGGCGAGGACCCCTTGCGCCGCCTCCACGAGATCACGCGTCTTCAACTCTCGCGCGTCCGTGACCGTCTGAGACATGTCCCAGGCTGCCAGCCCGATGAGCATTGCCATACCGCCGAGAGCGGTCAGGGTAATGAGCTGTATGCGGGTGCCTACGTGGAATGCCATGAGATCCTGCGGAGAACTGCGCGAGGGCGGAGTAAGGACGATGGTACCTCGGCGCGTATCACACACGCTTGCTACCAGACGTAGGAAGCCACCGCCGATACCTGACCGCTGGGGTAGAATTGCAGGCTATCGCGCATGAGAGTTAATGATATTTCACAAGCCTGGCAGTTACATTTAAAAATATCGCACCGATAAATGGTCGAACGCTAAGATTGTTGCGCGTCGAACCTGAACGATCGAGATCGCTTGGGCGCGCCGGTCGATAGTTGACGGCCACCATGAGATCACGCGGTGGCACGTCCGCTCACAGGCACTCTTTGAGCCCTTCTCTCCCTTTTCTGGTCGGTGGCTTTGTCGCCCTGAGGCCCGACGCGAAAGTGGCCGGTCGTGAGGTGCTGTCGAGCGGGTTGATGACCTGCGGGCGATCCTCGAGCGCCGCCGGATGTTTCATCTGCTTCGGCGTCGCGCCGAGGCTGGCGCCTTGATGCTCGTCAGCCTGCCGGCAACAGCTTCACACTCAGAGTTCTACCCGGTGACTTTCTGGATGCTCGTTCGGACCGTCGGTGCACCGAAGCTCACATGGCTGCCGGAAGACCCGAGCTTTTTGCTCGGGCCGTCAGGCGCCATACGAGGAAACCGCCAATGAATTAGATCCGCTCGATTTCCAGGTAACCGATCGTACTCGCCGCATCCTCACTATACCGCTTGCTTCGGATCGCCGCCGGCGCGATTTCGTCCGTAAAGTCTTGGATTTCGGCAGAGGTGCGGTAGAGCAAATACCAATCCATAAAGACCTCCATGTAGGCCTCCTCCCTGACGCCCCAGAGAAAATTAGGGATTACAAGCCGGCCCCCTCCATTAAGATGATCGAACAAAACCCTCGTGAGGCGTGCCGCGACCCTGGCATCAAGATAATCGTACAGGCCGGCAGCATAGATGAGATCAAAACGACCCAGGTCGGTTCTACCGGCCAGGATTTGCCGGACAGTTGCCTGTTGTACCTCGATGGCGTGTGAGACCGAGCCGCGGTATTCGCCCGCGACGGCTAGGCTCTCCGCATCCTGGTCAAGCGCGAGCAGTCTTCCGACTCGCCCTTCGTTCAGGGCAATGCTCAGTTCCACCTCACGAAGATGCCCACAGGCTAGCGACAAAATTGTGGGTGACCGGCGGCGTGCGGCCGCTTCATCGATCTTCGCAGCGAGGATGGACCGGCGTTCTCGAACCGCTTCGCAGGCCGTTACGTTGACGGTGAATGCCATCACGGTGCGTCCGGCTTCTGTAGCAGCTTCTTGCGCCGCTCTTGCCGCCGGATGGCGATAGACGAAGTCGATCAACCCGGCATCGCCGGCATAGCCGCGCGGCCTTTGATACGAATGTCGGGTGAAGGGACACTCATGCATCAAACTCGCAACAGCATGGGTTCGTGCCGCGGGAAGGACAGCCTCACGCCAAGTCCGAGGGCTGAATGTTTCCTTGAGTAGTCCTAGAAGATCAATGATCGTATCTGTCATCAAGGTATAATTACCGGGCAAAGCCATATTGCTAACTTCGCTCAGAGCTCGGTGTACATCGCTAGATACGACCGGGTATGATGATTGAGGAATCGTATATAGCGGTCGAGTCTCATCCGACTGCTGTAGATCGTATTTTAAAGAACTGAAATTACTAAGCAGATCACGTTCACGAAACAGCGCAGCTCCGCCGTTTGACATATCTTTATCGCCCTTAAGCGCCAATGCTCGGGGAGTCCGGCGGCGCAGGGTCATCGTTAATGAAACGTTACCGACAGTCCATAAATGAGCTGCTTGGAAATTTCTTACAGCCACCTTTTCTTAACGATGTGACCGGATTGCATCTAATTACACGAGCACGTCGCTGTCACCGCGTTCGGTCAGCGGATCATTTCTCGCCCAGTTCGATTTCTTGATCCGTCCACGTAGGTGATGCGTCGTATCAGGCGGCGGTCGAAAATGGGCGAATGCCTTTGCCCGCAGGAGGGCAGCGCACGAGCGTTGATGCGTATGTTCGATCCATTAGGGTTTTGGGAAATCGCTGCTGGTAGCACCTGTTGAATGGGGGCACCTGAACGATGACGGGCGAAACGCTAGATCTTCTCGATCGCGAGCTTCGAAAACGTTGGTTCGAGCGCCGATCGCCCGAGCTCGATGTGGCCTTCGAGGTTCAACATGCGAAGGCCCTGCGCATCGAGCTACGCAAGGCTTGTCAGCTTGTCGGCCTACTGTACATTTCGTTTGGAGTAATGGATGCATTTTTGATCCATGATATGCTTCCTTACATTTTGCCAGTTCGCATAACTATAGGTGCGATTTACGTATTAGCTATTTGGCTTCAAGCACAACACGGCGTAGGAACCCGTATTCTCGAATTTCAATGCGCAATTGGCGTCTTCTTTGGCTTCGCCGCATGGTTGTTCCTTGCCGCGCAAAGCGTAGAAACGATGGCAGCGCTGTATTATGCCGGGTATGGATTAATATTCATGTTGGTTGCCAACTTGTTTTTCAATCTGACCTTCAGATTTGCGCTGCTGTCATCGGGTTTGATCGCTGCGACTTTCCTTATTTGGGCAACTGGATCCGTTAGAGACACGACTTACACGGTATGCTTTGGTTCGCTATATATATTTAGCTTTTTGCTTACGGTATTTTTGAACTTTAAGTACAATCGAGAGCGCTACCGCGTTTATATCAATGCACTTCGGGCGGATATTCGACAGCAGGAGATTTTGAAACGGGGCGAAGAGCTGATTCGTCTGTCGACGACGGATGACCTTACCGGCCTAGGAAATCGCAGAATCATAGATGGTGCATTACGCAAGCTCTGGCAAGATAGCAAGGCGTCAGGGAAGTCGTTCGGCGTCATCCTGATCGACGTTGATTACTTCAAGTCATATAATGATTGCTACGGGCATCAGCAGGGCGATCGCTGTTTGGCAAGGGTCAGTCAAGCTATGCTAAGCGTAGCCAAACCCTTTGGCTTCACCCTTGGACGCTTTGGCGGTGAGGAGTTCGCTGCGCTCTTTCAAGCCGTTTCTGTGGAGCAAGTTGCGGCGTTCGCCGAGGAAACTCGACGGGCGGTCGAGAGCCTTCAGATCGTCCATGCGGCGCGCCGCGACCATTTTTCGGGCATCACCGTCAGTGTCGGTGCGGCCTTCTCCGGTGATGTTGCCGCTGACAAGCCCGAGCGAATGGTCACTGCGGCCGACGTCGCGCTCTATGTAGCGAAGGGAGACGGACGGAACTGCGTCCGGACCTTCGATCGTCGTATGCTCGAGTCCGACGCGGGTGATACGCTTACTGCCGAGATGCTCCGTACGGCCATTGCTGACCAGCGCATCTCGGCTGTCTTCCAGCCGATCGTCGACGTCACGTCTGGCTTGGTGTGGGGCGCCGAGGCGTTGATGCGCTTAAAAGATCCACAGGGTCGGTCCGTCTCCCCGGAGACGTTCATTCCCGTGGCCGAGCGGACAGGTGTCATTATGGAGCTCGGAGAATGGATGCTACATGAGGCTTGCGATCTCCTCGCTACTGAACCGGCACTGCCCGTCATCAGCGTCAACGTGTCCTCGCGGCAAATCGAGGATCCCAACTTCGTTGACGTCGTTGAGGCGATCGTCAGGGCCGCAGCGATCGACCCCTCCCGTCTTGCTCTGGAGATCACCGAGGGAGGGCAGATCAGCGGAAATCCCCAGGTCGTTCAGCTGATGGACCGGTTGTCAGCAATCGGGATCCGCGTTTGGCTCGACGATTTTGGAACCGGGTTTGCTGGCCTGACCTGTTTAAGTGAACTGCGCTTCGACATGGTCAAGATCGATCGATTCTTTGTCCAGAGTAGCGATACGCCGCGTGGTGCAAAGTTGCTAAAAAACATCATAGACTTGGTTAGCAGCTGCGCACAAAAAACAATTGTAGAGGGTGTTGAGGACGCGTACCAGATTGAGCTTGTCGCATCCTTCGGTGTTGAGCTGTTTCAAGGCTACCACCTTGGGCGCCCGATGCCGAGGCACGAACTGGTTCAGCGGCTCGCGGACCAACCTGCGGTGGCGTGATCGCGTCCTATAAAGGTGAAGATGTGGCTTCGTCATCCAAACCGGCAGTGCGAGCTTCACTCCACATTGCTTCAATGGACTATGCCTTCGCATGGAGTCAGCAGACACGCACGCTCTTCTCTCAAATGGTTGGAACGGAACCAGTTATCGAGCGCCGACGCTCCCGCTGGTCCGCCGAGCCTTCAGGATCGCTGCGTTGATGCCGTCCGCGATCCCTTGTGCTGCACGATCGCGAATTCATCCATCGTTTAAAGGGGACGGCATAGCGACAAGGTTCAACCCGATGTCGACTTTCGGCATCCCGGCGAACACCCGCTCTCCCGGAGCCGAAGGTGCCAGGTGGCCGACGAATGACCGCTTTCGGTGAGCCCAAACGGCGATCCTAACGGCTGAGTTGGGTCGAATGCGGAACGTCCGCTTCCTGGCGGGCGCCCGACTTCCGCTATTGGCGCAGAGCTGTGGCACGTTCGGATTGCGGTTGTGGTGAGATGCTGATGGCTCCTTGAAAACGGAGTCCCAGCATGCCTTCAACCACCGACACAACCCGCCGACCGTGGAACCTTGGCCGTGTCATCGGTCCCAAGCCGCCGTTCAAGCCCAAGCACATCTGGGCGATCCGCACCCGGCTGCAGCACAAGGGCCGCACTCGCGACCTCGCCCTGTTCAACACCGCCATCGACAGCAAACTGCGCGGCTGCGATCTCGTCCGCTTGCGCGTGTCAGACGTCCACCTCGGCGACGGCGTCCGCCTGCGCACCACCATCGTCCAGCAGAAGACGGGCCGACCCGTCCCGTTCGAGTTGACCGAGACCACCCGTGAGACGCTGACTGCCTGGCTCAAGCTGCGGGGGCTTCGTGCGAGTGATTGGCTGTTTCCGAGTCGCAGCCGCCCGGGCGAGCACCTGACGACGCGCCAGTATGGTCGGCTCGTCGACGAATGGGTAGCGCTGATAGGCCTCGACCCAGCGGGGTATGGCACGCACAGCCTGCGTCGGACGAAGGTCGCACTCATCTACCGGCGGACAGGCAACCTACGTGCCTGTCAGCTGCTGCTCGGCCACACCAAGCTGGAGAGCACGGTGCGCTACCTCGGTATCGAAGCAGACGACGCGCTGGTCATGTCCGAGCAAACTGACATCCAACGAACATCGCGGCGGCCCTCATGGGCTGCCGCACCAAACTCCTCGCCGTCCGATAAGGGTGGGGAGCGGACTCTGACCCTTGATCCTAGAGCGGACGTTCCGCCCCCGCCCAAATCCGTCGTAGAAGCTACCTTATAGACATGCCGAAAGCGGGCGCTGGTTGGCTGTGCCGCCTTGGTATGTCGCCCGGGAACGATCGCTTCTTCGTGGACTTAGGCTGGCCCCTTGGGTCGGCGGGTGACAGGCCAGCCTTACGCCAGCTTAGGGCGGAAGGGGAGGACCAGACCTTCCGGACGCAAGCTTGTGATGAGGGTCCGCGCGAGTTCCGACTGTCCGAACGGCTTGGTCAGTCGCGCGACCGGAACCAGGCCGTTCTCAGGCAGCTCGGCGTAGCCGCTTGCGAGGATCGCGACCATGCCGGGATGCTCGGCCCAGATCGCGTCGATCAGCTGCGTCCCGGTCATGCCGGGCATCATCTGATCCGTGATGACAAGATCGATGGTCTCCCTCGACCGACGCAGGATGCGCAGAGCCTGCTCCCCGGAGACCGCCTCGACGACCGTGTGCCCGAGATCTTCGAGCATCGCCGCCGTGTTCATCAGCACCAGAGCATCGTCGTCAACGACCAGGACCGTGACCGGGTCGAGCTTCGGAAGTTCGGGCTCGGCCTGTTGGTCGGGTTGGATCGCTTTCCTCATGTCGGCCTCGGGCAACCAGAGCTCAGCCGTCGTGCCCTGGCCCTTGACGCTCTTGAGGATCAATCGGCCGCCCGACTGCTCGGCGAAGCCGTGGGCCATCGAGAGGCCGAGCCCAGTGCCTTTGCCGACGCCCTTGGTGGTGAAGAACGGCTCCGCCGCCTTCGCCAAAGTCTCCGCATCCATGCCTTCGCCGGTGTCGATCACGGACAGGCAAACGTAGTTGCCCGGCTTCAGGCCTTGGACATCCTCGGCCGAAAGGTTGGCCTCGCGGGCGACCAGCGTGATCGTGCCTCCGGCCGGGGTGGCGTCGCGTGCGTTCACGCAGAGGTTGAGGACGACCAGTTCGAGTTGGTTGGCGTCTGCCAGAACGTGCGGAAGCTGCAGTGGGAACTGCATGTTGACCGGGATGTTCAAGCCGATCGACCGCTGCAGCATGTCGCCCATGCCGCGGATGAGTTCCGGCACGTCGACGGGGGTCGTAGACAACTCCTGCCGCCGCGCGAACGCGAGCATGCGCTTGGTCAGGGTCGCGCCACGATGGGCGGCCTGGATCGAGTTGTCGATCAGCTGCCGGAGCTTGGGGTCGGGGGGCAGGCGCTTTCGAGCAAGCTCAAGGTTGCCGAGAACCACCGCGAGCAGGTTGTTGAAGTCGTGGGCCACCCCTCCGGTGAGCTGCCCGACCGCCTCCATCTTCTGAGATTGGATGAAGCGTGCACGGGTCTCTTCGAGCGCCTGCTGCGCGTCGCGTCGCTCGGTGATGTCACGTGTGATCTTGGCGAAGCCGATGAGCTCGCCGTGGTCACCCCGGATGGCGTCGATCACGACGTTGGCCCAAAAGCGCGAGCCGTCCTTGCGGATGCGCCAGCCTTCGGCTTCGAACCGGCCTTCTTTCGTAGCCGTCGCCAGCGCCGTTCCCGGCAGATCGGTCGCCCGGTCCTCGTCGGTGTAGAACCGCGAGAAATGCTCGCCGATGATCTCCGCTTCGGAGTAGCCCTTGAAGCGCTGGGCGCCCTTGTTCCAGCTAGTCACCCGCCCAGTCGGATCGAGCATGTAGATGGCATAGTCGCGCACGCCTTGAACCAGCAGGCGGAAGCGCTGCTCGCTCTGTCGCAAGGCGGCCTTCGTGGCCTGCTGCTCGGTGAGATCGCGGGTCACCTTGGCGAACCCGAGCAGCGTGCCGTCCTCGGTGCGGATCGGGTCGATAAGAACGTGCGCCCACATCAGGGTGCCATCCTTCCAAACGCGCCAGCCCTCCTGCTCGAAGCGGCCCTCGGTCTTGGCAATCATCAGAGCTCGCGCCGGAAGGTCGGTCGCCCTGTCCTCGACCGTATAGAACCGGGAAAAATGCTGTCCGACGATCTCGTGGTCGGCGTAGCCCTTGAAGCGCTGTGCGCCCTTGTTCCAGCTTGTGACCACGCCTGTCGGGTCGAGCATGTAGATCGCGTAGTCGATGATGCCCTCGACGAGTATCCGGTAACGATCCTCGCGGGTCAGTCTCGGCGTGGCGGCCTCTTCGATGTCCATGGGTCGGTCCAGAGCTCCTTTGGGCCGGGACCCGGCTTCGGGGAACCGCGTGCAGGTAGGTGGCGGAGTGGCCCCGGGCACGATGGGGTGACAGCTGCCTGAACCTAGAACGCCCGCCCTGGACCCTCGTATCCTTCAATCAGGGCGAAAAGCCCAGCAACCATGCGATCGTCAGACCGCCGACCTTCGTGGTGCACCGACGTGCTCCATTCGTGGGAGGTCCGCTTTTCCGATTAGTCGATCAACAGCAGACCGTCGCATACCCACCCGGTTCGGGCGTGGGTCATCCTCTACCGAGCTGCCGCCAAGCGGACCTTCCGGGGGTCCGAGTAGGGTCATTTTCAGCCCTTTGAAACAGCGGTGATGGCGGCACGCCGTTTATCTATCGCCAGCCTGGCCCAACGTTGTCGGCAGCGAAAGCGTCCCGGACGCCAAGGGGCTTGGGCCATCCTTCGGTGCTGTCGCGGGCAGTCTGGCGTTCCATTTCTGAGTTGATCTCGGCGCCGAGCAAGACGACGACGATGGAAAGCCACATCCAGGACATCAAGCCGATGCCGGCGCCTAGCGACCCGTAGATGCGATTGTAGCTATCGAAGCTCGCCACGTACCATGAAAACACTCCAGACGTGCAGACCCAAAGAAACGCTGCCAGCGCGCTGCCCCAGGTCACCCAGCGCCATTTCGCTCGGCGTCTGCTCGGGCCGTAGCGGTAGATCAGCGTCAGGCTCAGGCTGACTACGACTAAGATGACTGGCCACCGGACCACGGACAGGATGGTATCGGCCAGTCCCCCGAACCCGAAGCGCGCTAGGATCGCCGGAAGGACGACCACCACGCTGATCGTCACGAGCAGAAACGCAGCGCCGCCGAGGGTAAATAGGAAGGTCGTGGCGTAGAACCGGATCAGGGTCCGATCCTCCCGTTCCCGGTAGATGACGTTGAGGGCATCGAAGAGGGCGCTGACGCCGGAATTCGCGCTCCAGAGCGCAATCAGCAAGCTGATCGTCGAGGTGAGGCTCAGCGAGCCCGTGCTCCGCGCGGCGATCCGCACGAGTTGCTCGGAGAGCAGTTCGAGCGCGGCGGCAGGGAGGATGTAGGTCAGGAGGCCGACATGCTGGCTGATCACGTTGGGATCGGAAAACAGCCCGTAAATCGAGACGACGGCCACGAGTCCGGGAAACACGGCGAGCAGGGCGAAAAAGGCAACGCCGCCGGCCGTGGTGAGCACGCGATCCTTCGACAGAGCCCACACGGCGCGCCAGAGGATGTCCTTCCATCCTGCCTTCGGAATCTCGGAAGGACGGCTCGCATCGCGGCCACGATCAGGCTCCCGCGCGCGCTGCCGAGCCGTTTCGAGGGCCGCTGTATCCTGCGGACGCGTGGCGACCGAGCGCCAGTCGTCGCCTTCATCAACGTCCTGACTCACGGCTACGACCCTGCGAGGACTCGGTACCAGTGATCGCGATTGGATCCTGCTGACATCGGTTTAGCCGAAGTCGTAGCGGCGTCGAGCGTCCGATCCTGCAGGAGTGTCGCCTACCGTCGCCCTGAATGGAAGCGGTGGCGCCAGCCCTCCTCCAGCCTGCGCTCCTCCGCGCTTTCCTCCGGGACGGGTTCGAGACGCAGCAGGATCATCGCGAAGCCACTCTGCTGGAGGTACACCTGCTCGTAGAGCGACGGCACATGGAGATCGCGCTTCACATCGATCCAGAGTTCAGGACTGCACGCCGCGATGTCGCTCGGGATGCTCGGTTGATGCGAACTGCTGTGAAAGAGCGACTGCTTCGGGACCGGGCTTCCGACGGCACAGACGATGGCCGGGAAGGAGAGGCTGCGGTAGCAACGTTGCACCCGGCCGTTGCCCGCCACGACGATGGCGATCCGCTCGGCGTGGTACTGGACGTAGGCCCGGGCCGCCGTCTCCTTACCGACCGCGAATTCGCGCGCGAGCGCAAGAACGTGCTGCAGATCGGGCTCGCGAAACGCCGTCATAGCCCCCCGTAGGAGGTGCGGAGGCATCAGCAGGAGGCTGGCAAAGCGGTTGGCCTCGACCTCCCTGCGCTGCCGCGGGTCGTCCGCCTTGGCCGTGATGCGCAGCATGTCGGATGTCTTGCACGAAAACCGGTCGGGCTGGTCGGGGATGTGGTGCGCCATCAGGAAGTGGCCGAGTTCGTGCGCGATAGTGAAGCGGCGGCGCGGTTCGCCCCCGCGCCTGGCGAGGATGGTGCCGTCAGACCGCTTCGCGTCGGTGACGAGGCCGCCCTCGAATGCATCGGTGTCGAGGTCCTCGATCCTTAGGATGCCGAGGCGTGCGCACAGCTCCTGTATCGGCACGGGCACCTGAAGGTTCGGCTCGGCCTGTAGGATGCGTTTGACGAGCGCCTCCGGCGAGGCTGCGTCCGCGAGATCCTTCCTGCTGATCGGCATCCGCGGAGCGCCTTCCTGTCCCTGAACCGATCCATAAGGCTGCCACGCACCCGCGATCCCAAGACCGGACTGCAAGGGAGTTCACGCGAGCGGTAACCCAACCGCGCCATCGTGAGCAAAGGCCATGCTGGCGTGGGGTGGCGGTCTCTTTGATCCCGACGGCGTCGGGGAAGCCAAAAT
This sequence comes from Methylobacterium sp. WL6, assembly GCF_008040095.1. Taxonomy (NCBI): domain Bacteria; kingdom Pseudomonadati; phylum Pseudomonadota; class Alphaproteobacteria; order Hyphomicrobiales; family Methylobacteriaceae; genus Methylobacterium; species Methylobacterium sp. WL6. The sequence continues at coordinate 76,789 of NZ_VRVH01000001.1, forward strand.
CGCTGCCGCGCTTACCAAGCTGGCCCAGCGGCAAGCGCTGGGCGGAACAGCTTTTCTCATCTTCATGGACCGGTGATGTCGTGCTCAGAAGTCGAGCTTAGTCAACCCAAGCTGCGCATGCGCCTCGGCGGGCGTCATCAGCCGAACGGCCTTATCCGAAAAGCCAAGCGCACGCAGCCCAGCACGTTGCTGGTTTGTGATCATCAACGACACGGCGGGAACTGATGCAGGCGGGGTCTCCGTTCCACCAGAATGGGCGTTATTCGCTCCACGCAGTCGGTTAAGATATGATTCTTCTTCGGCTGCATGATCGAAAAGCGCTCGGAGATAGTCGTCGGCCCCTGACATCGGCGATGCTGCCTGCCTCCCTGCTGTACCAACGGCATACTCGGCCACCCATCCCTCTGGTAAGCCCGTCTTGACATACATCGCGTGCCGAGTTTCTCGCAGCAAGCGCAGACTTTCGCGGGCCCTCGGGGTGGGGCTGTCCATCCAAGAGGCTACTCAGAGGCAATGCATATCCGTCTCTACAAGTGCGCAGTTGACGAAGCTCCCGTGCTCGCGGTCTTCGACCGGACATTCCCCGTCTCTCATTCGTTCTTAGAACGCCGTGAGCATACCGAGGGCCGTCAGCATCTGAAGCTTTTGTTGGGGTGTTCTGAAACTCTAATTGCTGAGCTTGACGGCTCAGTGATTGGCTTTATCACCGTGGATGATGAGGGCTACATCTCGGCGTTGTACGTCGGCCGCACCCGCATTGGCGCCGGATCAGCGCTGCTGCAAGCAACAGAGGGTCGTCATCGACACCTCTGGCTTCACGTTTTTCAAGAAAATTCTTTAGCTATAGAGTTTTATAAGGCGCGGGGCTTTGCGGTGGTCGATGAGGATATGCAGATCGATAGCCTAGGTCGACGGCACCGCCGGTACGCGATGGAGCGCGCCAACGGTTCAATCGTGTATCGGTAGCTGAGGAGGCTTCTGTGACGCTCGAAAATGCGCTGGCTCAGCTTCGGGTCTCACCCGGAGGCTTCGGGGTTCGTTCTTACGGAGAACCGGTCCCTCGCCGTGATCCGCTCGGCTGATAGGTCCTGGACCTCACGCTTGAAAATCTGTTGGCTGAGGAAGGTGCGCTCGATCTCGAATCGGTCCTCTTCAACATCGATGTACCAGCAGCGCCGCTGACCGCTCCAGCGATAGCTGCGCGCCTTCAGCGCGTCCTTTGTCGCTATGGGCGAACCAGTTGCCCAAAGGCGCACCGTGGGCCTGCGGGCAGTTTCGAGCAGGCACGACAGGGCAAGGCGACCGGAGGACCTCAGTGGGGCCGCCAGCAGCGCCAGAAGGGCATGACAGTCGTCGATGGCGCGATGACCCTTATGGAACAAGCCATAGTCGGTGAGCAGATAGCCGAGCTTCATGCCCTCATGGCCCTCGTCGCGCCATGGCACCTGATGGCAGGAACAAGCCCAATTCTTCTCGATGAAGATCGGCCAACGACCTTCGCACATCTGCCGGTCGAAACTGGCATTGTGAGCGATCACCACTGCGGCGTCAGCGGCTATCTCGCGAACGGCTGCATCATCGATGCGCTGGCCAGCTACGTCAGCATCCGTGATGCCGGTCAGGCGCTCGACCTCAAGCGGGATCGGCTTGCTCGGTTGATGGAGCTGATTGAGCGTCTCGATCACCCGGTAGATGCGGCCGCTTGCGCCGTACTCGAACTTGATGATGCCAAGCTCGATCACCTCGTCGCGCGCGTGATCGATGCCCGTGGTCTCTGTGTCGAGGATCAGCCCGATGAACGTCGGCTCGTCGGCTGCATCCGTGAAATCGACAAACGGTCTGACGCGCCGCAGCACCCGGTAGTCGCCAGTGCCTTCCAGCACGCTTGCGATGGTGTCGAGGGCTTCCGTCACTTCTGTAGCGTCCAGTCCGAAGCCTCGCCATCGCTCAGCCATCGGAGGCCGCGACTCGTCGCAGGAGCAGGACAGGGTCAAGGCCTCGCAGCCAGACCTCCTAAGCTGAGTCCCCAAGGAAATTATCGCGGCTTCGGTTCTTCACATTGAGGGCCGAGCTCTCGGGCGGCTCTACGGCTTATTCGTGGTCTTCTTCGACGGCTCCGCGGGTTTGATGCTTCCTGTCTCGGAGACACGTTCACGAGCCTGATCGAAGCGCTTCTTCGAGGCGACAAGCTCGCGCTGTGAACTGCCAAGCTGGCCCTTGGCCGCGTCGCGCGCGGCAACAGCTTGACCAAGCTCCTCGCGTGCGGAGGCGAGTTTGCCTTGCCACTCACGGACAAGGTCGATGTTTGCCTGCTCCAACTCTCTCTGACGATTCACAAGCGCGCTTCTTTCTGTTTGAAGCAGGCTGACTTCAGTCGTGAGATTGCGGTTGGCTGACGCTTTGTTCGCGTAGGCTCCCCAACCTGCAAAGGCGAAAACCCCCAGGATGAGAGGAAGCAACTGAGCAGGTGCCGGCTTCCACGCAAAAACCATCTGGAGGTTCCGGCGCAGCAGTTCGAACAAGCGAGGCATGGATTGGCTGTCTCCTAGCACAACTGTGCGGACCCCGCTGGTCCGAACGGTTGATCGATCAGTTTCACAACGATGCTCACGCAGCGTTAATCCTCGCTTACGGAGCACATCACAAAGCGGCTTGCGCCGCCAACAGGAGATTGACGTCTGCTGGCTGCCGGCCTGGATGGTCGAGGCTCTTGTTGCTTTCGTACGAGGGGCTCGTCCTAAATGACAAAAACTTGCTGAGGTTGTTCAGGCAGGCCGGTGGGGGCGGCGCGCCTCGCGCGGGCCGTCTATTTCAGGACCATGGGGCGGCAGTGATGAGGTTCGCCGCCGTGATAATATCGTCCAATGTCGTATCGCAAGATGCGCTACAAGTCATCACGAATTGGGAGCTAAAATGATGCCTCAATCTGTCGTTAAAATCAATATAAATACCGATTACATTTATTTATGTAATTAGATTGGCATATAAGGTGATGTTGAATTTGATCACGTCTGCGGCAAACTAACAGGGATTCCTGGTAATTTCTCCAGTTCTCTTTTCATGGCAGATAGATCGTACTCGCCGTATCGGTCGCCTACGGAACGATGGGAGTGCCCGGTGATAGCGTCCACGATATCGGGCGCAAGGCCATGGTTGCGCGCTAGAGTCTTGAAACGGTGCCGCCACGAGTGGTTGGGGGCCAGCCGAGGATCTTTTAGGCCCAAGTCGCGAACCCAGCGACCCAGCACCTTCGTACCATTGCCGCCCCGTTTGCCGAACTTATCCGGGGACAGTTCCGGGAACAGCGGGCCAGCCTTCCGGCTGCTGACGAATTCGAGGAAGCCCGCCGCGATCAGGGCCGAGTGCAGCGGGATCGTTCGTTCGGAGCCAATGTTTTTAAGGGAGCCTGCATCGGCATCGAACCTCAATGCGCGCGTACCCTCGATCTCGACGATATCTTCGACTCTCAACTGGCAGACCTCTGAAAGGCGGCCCCCTGTGAAGGCGCAGACCCAGGGCACCCACCGTCTCACCGCGTCTTTCTCTATCGCTGCCGCATCAAGGATGACCCTGGCTTCAGCTTCCGTGAATCCCCGTTTCCCCTGTCCAGGCTTCTGCTTCACGCTGATTGTGATGCGCTCGGCGGGATTTTCGGCAAGTCGCCTGTTATCGACACCCCATCTCAGAATCGCGCGAACAGGCGCCAACCGACTCTCTCGGATCGTCTTCGCAGCTAGGCCTGCCGCAACCAAGCTGTCCTTCCAGGCAACCAGATCGTCAGCGGTGATCCGCCCGACATCGTCGTGCTTCAGGAACGCTGAAAGCTGCGCCATAACCCGTGTCCAGTCATAGACCGTCTTCTCTGTCGGCTTCCGTTCGGCAGCCCAGCCGTTCACAAGGTCATTGAACTTGACTGACGCCTGCGTACCCATCCGCCTCGTTACAGGGGTGGGAGCGACCAGGGGCGTCTTCGGCGGTCTGTCATCTCCGGGTACATCACCAAGCGCGTGCCGCTTTAGGATCAGGCTCGCCCGCTGAATGGCCGCCGCGACAGCCTTGGCGAGAGTGCGGCGGCCGTCCGGATCGACCTGCAAACCCTTTTTCCTGATGAGGATGTCGGCCTGCTTGAGGCACCATTCCTCCATCTCGTCCTCACCGCGGTCGGCGTACTCACCGTGAAGAACCTGATGAACGACATCAGGGCGCCCCCAAAGTCCTTTCCGGCGCTGCTGCCAGAGACGCTCGAAGAGGTCCGTCTGCCAGAAATTTAGGCTTGGGTTGTCGCGATGCAGGGCGATCCAACGATCTTGAGCTGGCGCAGCCAGCTCATGCGCTTCGCGCTCACTTAATGCCTTCGGGCCAGCCTGGAGGGCCTCCCACCGCTCTTCGATTTCGAGAATGGCCTTGGCATGACGCCGCCGAGCCTCCTCCGGATCGTGCGTCCCAAGGCTGACCTTTTCGAGCGATTTGCCGACAAGGGCGCGCAGCCGAGCCGGTACAGCCTTGCGGACATAGTAGATGCCGCTGTCGGGATGTTTCCAGGGACGGGCCATTGGCAGAGGCATATGTACCACCCGAATGTACCAGTCGGGCCGTACGAAACCGTTGCAGGTCAGCAACTTACCGTGATGATTGAGCTTTAGGTCTAAGTGGCGGAGAGGGGGGGATTCGAACCCCCGATGGGCTTGCACCCATGCCGCATTTCGAGTGCGGTACAATCAACCGCTCTGCCACCTCTCCGCGAGGTGCCTCGTCGAGACCGGCGGTGCCTAGCATGAAGCACCGCCGGATCACAAGCCGGAATGCGATCTTTCGATCGTCGTCGCCGGCGAAGGTCGCCGTGCGCCTCAGGCTTTCGCGGCGAGCGCCGCCGCGACGACCTGGGCGAAGGCGACCGGGTCGCGCGGGGTGTCGCCGTCCTGGATGCGGGCGAGGTCGAGGAGGGTGCCGGCGGCCGGGGCGATGGCGTCCTCCGGGCCCTCGGCCAGCGCGCGGATCAGCGGGTGGCGCGGGTTGATCTCCAGGATCGGCT